>JAQNCU010000048.1 GCA_029077775.1 Acidocella sp.
GTGTTCGAGATAAACACCGAGGACAGGCGGTCGAATGTCAGCTTCCCATCAGGCTTGGGGTATTCGATCACCTCAGCGTCCTTTGCCTTCACCAACTGGTCATAATCGGCGTGGTTTTTCAGCGTCCACGGGGCCTTGCCGCGCAGCACATAGGTCTCAAGCGCGGCATTCATCAACCCGCCATACAGCCCGAATTTCGCAAAGCCGGGGCGGATGTTGCGCACCACATTCAGCTCTGGCCACACCCAGCTCGCCTGCAACCGCGTGGTATAATCCACCACCTCTGCCGGCTTGTCGCCAGCCAGCGCGGCGGCAATCGCCTCGGCTGCCACCATGCCGGATTTCATCGCCGTATGCGTGCCTTTAATCTTCGGCACATTCAGCGTGCCCGCCGCGCAGCCTATCAGCACGCCACCCGGAAATGTCAGCTTCGGCAGGGATTGTATGCCGCCTTCGTTCAACGCCCGCGCGCCATATGAAACCCGCTTCGCACCCTCGAAAAAGGGCGAGATCGCGGGGTGCGTCTTAAACCGCTGCATCTCGCCAAAGGGCGAAAGATACGGGTTTTTGTAATCCAGCCCGACGACGAACCCATAAGCCATCAGGTTCTCGCCGAAATGATACAGAAACGACCCGCCATAGGTATCGGCCCGCATCGGCCAGCCGATCGTGTGCATGGTCAGCCCCCGGCGGAATGTATCGGGCTTTATCTCCCATAATTCCTTGATCCCGATCCCATAGGTCTGCGGATCGTTATCGGCATTCAGCGCGAATTCCCGCATCAACCCCTTCGAGAGCGACCCCCGGCAGCCTTCCGCGAAAATCGTATAGGTCGCGCGCAATTCCATGCCGCGCTGGTAATGCCCGGTCGGTTCGCCATCCTTGCCGATGCCCATATCGCCGGTGGCGACACCCACAACCCGGCCATCCTCGACCAGCGCCTCGGCGGCGGCGAAACCGGGGTAAATTTCGACCCCGGCCTCCTCGGCCTGTTGGCCAAGCCAGCGCACCACATTGCCCAACGACACGATGTAATTGCCGTGGTTGTGCATTTGCGGCGGCGTCGGCATTTTATACGCCTTGGTCGCGGTCAGAAACATAAACCGGTCTTCCGCGACCGCCGTGCTCAGCGGGATCTGCCCAGGGTCGCAATCAGGGAATAATTCCAGCAGCGCGCGCGGTTCCAGCACCGCACCTGAGAGGATATGCGCGCCCACCTCGCCGCCTTTTTCCACCACGCAGACCGATAATTCCGGGTTGATCTGTTTCAGCCGGATGGCGGCTGAAAGCCCGCCTGGCCCGGCCCCCACCACCAGAACATCAAACTCCATGGCCTCGCGCGGCGCGTTCTGCTCGGACATCTGTTCATTCTCTCCTGCTTACCGGTTCCTGCCAGCCAGACCTTTGGCGCTGGCCCTGCCTGTCTCCCCCGTCTTGCGCAATTCACCGCATAAGTCACTATACCTTGATATGGATATCGTAGCGGATTTGGCATTACAGATCGCCTGGGGCGCGGACGAATTTTTGGCGGACACGCCGCAAGACCGCCGCATCGCCGCGGCATCATCGCCTGCACCCGTCAGTGACGCCAAACCACCCGCCGCGCGCGCCACGCCATCCTTTCCCCTCGTTGGCCCGGTGGATGCCGCCCGCATCGCCCAAGCCTGCACCACTTTGCCCGCGCTGGCCGCGGCACTGGCTGCCTTCACAGGCTGCCCCCTGCGCGAGACCGCGACCAACCTCGTCTTCGCTGACGGCCCGGACCACGCCGATCTCATGCTGATCGGCGAGGCACCGGGTCCGGAGGAAGACCGCGATGGCCGCCCCTTTATCGGCCCCGCCGGGCAATTGCTGAACCAGATGCTGGCAAGCATCGGCCAGAACCGCGATCAATTGCGCCTCACCACCATTCTGCCCTGGCGCCCGCCCGGCAACCGCGCCCCCAATGCGTCTGAAATCACGGCCTGTTTGCCCTTTATTCACCGCCATATCGCGCTGGTAGCGCCCAAAGCCCTGGTCCTGCTGGGTGCCGTCGCCGCCTGCGTGGCACATGGCACCGCGTTGAAATCCCTGGCCTGGCGTCATCCATCCCGGCTCTGGCCACCTACCACCCGGATTATCTATCCCGCACGCCCATGGCGAAGTCCGAATCCTGGCACGACATGCTGCGCCTGCGAGAGGCCATGGAGTCGGGTTTTCTGACACATTAAATCACAGAAATTTGATCGATGGATCGCCCGTTAACTCACGGAAACCATTCACCCTGCCTCAGCGCATGAGAGCCATCTCACCAACCGTGCTTGCGTCTCATAACCGCCCTCTGTATGGCCACTCAAATGCGAGGAGCCTTCAACACGCTCTCCCGCCTGAACGTCACCAGGTTGTTATTGGCCACGGTGTCCGTTTTCGCCCTCGGGCTCGTGGCTTCCACGGGCGCACAGGCGCAGCCCCCCGTCGCGGGGCCAGGCTCGGGATCCACACCCCCCCATATTTCGCCCCTTGGCGCGATCAACGGGGATTCTGTGGCCTATGCCGTACCGCGCAACGCGCCCTCGGATAATGTTGAAATCATCCTTCCGCAGCCTTTGCCGCCCAGCGATGTCGCTATGTATCGGCGCATCATCACCGAGCAGGATCGCGGCGATTATGCCACAGCCGACCGCCTGATCTCGCGGCTGGACGATACAACGCTCGTCGGCCCCATTCTCGCGGCGCGGTATCTCTTGCCTGATTATCACACCAGTGCCGCCGACCTCACCGCCTGGTTCGCCGATTACGGCAGCCAGCCTGAGGCTGCGTCGCTGTATAAACTCCTGCGGGAGCGTGTCGCGGCCCGGGACCGGCCCACGCCGCCGCCAATCTCCTTGCTGCCGGAAGCCACAATCACCCCGTCAGGTGCAGCCACCCCGGCGGCAGCACCTGACAGCGCCGTCTGGCACCGCCAATTCCTCAACGGTATCGATGATTGGCGCCAGGGCGACCTCACCGCGGCTGCCGCAATCTTCAACAGCACCGCGCACATGCCCCGGATTTCCGATGACGACCGCGCGGCGAGTGATTTCTGGTCCGCCCGCGCCGCCCTGCGGCTGCAACAGCCAGAAACATACCTCGACTGGCTGCATCAGGCCGCCTGGGACAGGAGCACGTTTTACGGCATTCTGGCTGGCCGCCTGCTCGGCCAGGGTTTTGGCCCCACAGGCATCGCCGCCGCTTTGACTGAGGCCGACATCACCGCTGTCGATTCCCTGCCCGACGGTCATCTCGCCTTCGCCCTGCTCCAAATCGGTGACACACAAGACGCGGCTTTGGCCCTGCGCGCGCTCTGGCCACAAATCCAGGCCGATCCCGATCTTGGCCGCGCCATCATGGCGGTCGCGGCGCGCGCGGGCCTTGTGGATGTCACCATCGCCATCGCCAGCACCCTGCCGGGCACTGATAACGAAATCGCCGGCGCCCGCCTGCCGCTGCCCGCGTTGCACCCTACCGGCGGCTTCACCGTGGACCCAGCCTTGGTCTACGCGCTTGCCCGCACCGAGTCCGGCTTCAACCCCCATGCCGTCTCCCGTGAGGGTGCGCGCGGGCTCATGCAATTAATGCCCGCAACGGCCTCTTATATCGGGCGGCAGGCTGGTATTTCTGGCACAGTCTCAGATGCCTCTGACAATCTGGCGCTGGGCCAGGCCTATATCCGCTATCTCGGCGCACAATCAGGCATTGATGATAATCTCCTCGCTATTCTCGCGAGCTATAACGCAGGCCCCAACGCCGCCGCCTCCTGGTACAGCGATCTGCGCGATGACAGCGACCCGCTGATCTTCATCGAAACGATCCCGAACGATGAAACCCGCCGCTTTGTCCGCCAAATCCTCGCTGATAGCTGGATCTACGCCGAGGAGATCGGCCTGAGCCCCGAGAGCCTGAATGAACTGGCGGAAGGAAACTTCCCGCGTCTCAACGCGGGCTTCCAAACCGCATCGGCGCAATAGCAAAATGCACAGAATCGACGAGCAGGCGATTTTTTTGCCAGTCAACATCGCAATCGCAACAATATCTGATACCCGTGTCGCTGAAAATGATAGCTCAGGTGACACGCTCGCCGCCCTCATCATCACCGCCGGTCACCATTTAACGGCTCGTATAATCCTTGAAGATGATGCCAGCATCATCGAACATCAATTGCGCAACTGGACGGCCCGCACCGATATCGATGTCATCATCACCACAGGCGGCACAGGCATTACCGGCCGCGATGTCACGCCAGAGGCATTCACGCGCGTCCTCGATAAAACCATCGAAGGCTTCGGTGAATTATTCCGTATGTTATCGTATCAAAAAATTGGCACCTCAACCATCCAGTCTCGCGCCATCGGCGGTGTCGCCGCAGGTACCTATCTCTTCGCCCTGCCGGGCAGCACAGGCGCCGTGAGGGATGGCTGGGAGGAGATTTTGCGATACCAACTGGATTCCCGCCACCGCCCCTGCAACCTCGTGGAGCTCATTCCCCGGTTGCGGGAACATGTCGTGAAGTAAAAAAAACTGCTTTTAAAAAAGCAGTGCAAAATTTTTGTTATATTGGGTCTTGGGTGTGCATGAGATTGGCGTCTCCAATCCAAGGAAAATTACCTGTAATACCAATCCGCGAAGACAGTGACACATCCAAGTAAGCGCTGCTTTTTTGAAAAAACGCGGCAGAAAAAACTTTTGTTATGCCGGCGCCGGGCTTCTGGAACCCCAATGGCCCAGATTAATAATGATTTTTGCTTCTTTTTGTTCACAAAAAGAAGCGCTTGCCGCCCGCAAAGAGTCATTCTTTAGGCCAGCTGGTATAAATCGTAATTTTTTCTGTGGATAAAAATTTTATTTTGAAATAATAACAATCTGTTAGTCTGTGGATAACAGGAGAATGCTCAACGTGGATCATTGTAAACATCAAGTTAGATTTACAAACAAATCCTACCCGCCAGTGCTGCCAAAGCCACCTGTGTTGCGCGTGGTCTCGTCCAGCGCGCCCACCTCCACCCAGGCCGCGCGCCATACCGGGGCCAGCACCGCCTGGGCAATGCGCATCCCGCGCGTTATCACAAACTCCTCAGACCCTGCATTCAGCAAAATCACGCACACCTCACCGCGATAATCCTCATCGATCGTCCCCGGTGTGTTGGGCAGCGTGACCCCGTGTTTCAGCGCCAGACCAGATCGTGGGCGGATCTGCAATTCGAACCCTTCCGCCAGGGCGATGGCGAAACCTGTGGGGATCAGCGCGCGGCCCATGGGCGGAATGACCACCGGATCAGTCACCGCCGCCTGCAAATCCATCCCCGCCGCACCTGCCGTGGCGTAAGCGGGCAGCGCCAGCCCTTCGCCGTGCGGCAATCGTCTGATTTTCATCTCATACGCGCTCATTGCAAATGCGCCCCGATCCGCCGCGCGATCTCGGCGGCCACGGCGTGCTTATCCATCCGGGGCAGGGCGATGTGCCCTGCGGCGGTGAAAATCATCACCTCGTTTTCCATCCCACCCATAATGCCTGTGCCGCCGACATTATTGGCGATGATCCAGTCGCAGCCCTTGCGTAGCCGTTTGGCTTCGGCCAGCGCCGCCACATCCTGCGTCTCGGCGGCAAACCCCACCACCAGAGCCGGCCGCATCGGCCCCGGTACGGCCAGCCCGGCCAGAATATCGGGGTTCTCGACCAGATGCAGGGCGGGGGGTGCGCCGTTCTTTTTTATCTTCTGCGGCGCTGCCGCCGCCATCTGCCAATCCCCCACCGCCGCCGCGCAAACCGCGATATCGGCGGGCAACGCCGCCTGTATCGCCGCTTGCATCTGCACCGCGGTCTCCACATGCGTTGTGGTCACCTGCGGCGGGTCCGGTATTGCCACGGGCCCGCTCACCAGCGTCACCCGCGCGCCGAGTGCCGCCAGTGCCGCCGCAATCGCATGGCCCTGCCGGCCGGAGCTTCGGTTGGCGATATACCGCACCGGGTCAATCGGTTCATGCGTCGGCCCGGAGGTGACGATCGCATGCCGCCCCGCCAACGCGCCGCCACCGCCCAGCGCCGCCTTTATCGCCGCCAGAATAGCCTCTGGCGCGGCCAGCCGCCCGGGGCCAAACTCGCCGCAGGCCATCTCCCCCACATCTGGTGGGACGACGATCACACCGCGCGTCGCCAGCAGCGCCATATTCGCCGTCGTCGCCTGGTGCTGCCACATCCGCACATTCATCGATGGCGCCACCAGCACCGGTTTATCGGTCGCCAACAATAATGTGCTGGCCAGATCATCGGCCAACCCGGCGGCTATCTTCGCCAGCATATCGGCACTCGCGGGGGCTACCACCACCAAATCCGCCGCGCGCGACAGCTCGATATGCCCCATCTCGCTCTCGTCGGTCAGTGAGAACAAATCGCCATACACCTTCGCACCCGATAGCGCCTGTAACGATAATGGCGTGACAAATTCCGCGCCGCCCCTGGTCAGCACACAGGTCACGCCCAGCCCAGCCTGCCGCGCCAACCGAATCAGCTCCAGCGCCTTATAGGCGGCAATACCCCCGGTTACGATGAGCAGAATCCGTTTCACAGCCGCCAGCCCTGGTGGATCGCCGCAATCCCGCCGGACAGATTGCGGTATTTTACCCGCTCCAGCCCGGCTGCCTCCATCATCGCCTTCAGCCGCTCCTGGTCGGGGAACATCCTGATGCTCTCGGCGAGATATTGGTAACTCGCCCGGTCGCCCGCGACCATTTCGCCAATACGCGGCAGGGCCTTGAACGACCACGCATCATAAACCGGCGTAAACGCCGCCACCTGTAATTTCGAGAATTCGAGGCAAAAAAATTTCCCCCCAGGCTTTAACACGCGCCTGATCTCGGCCAGCACCCGGTCTTTGTTTGTGCAATTGCGGAGCCCAAATGCCATCGAAACCCGGTCCACGCTGCGGTCTGGCAGGGCGATGGCCTCGGCATCGGTCACCAGAAACTGCGTCTCGGCCAGCCACCCTTTTGCCGCCGCCCGGTTGCGCCCCACGCCCAGCATCTGGGCATTGATGTCTGAGAGCACGGCCCGCCCGCCGCCCGCCTGCAACCAGCCGAATGTGATATCCCCGGTGCCCCCCGCCAGGTCGAGCAGCATCCGGCCGGCTCGCGGCTCCAGCGCCTGGATAAAGTCGCGCTTCCACAGCCTGTGCACGCCGAGCGACATCAGATCGTTCATCAGGTCGTATTTGGCGGCAACCGAGTCGAACACCTCGCGCACCATTTCACGCTTTTTGCCGCGCGCGACGCTTTGGAAGCCAAAATCGATCGTCTCATCCGGGTTGTCGCTGTTCATGGCCTCGTTATAGCCCTATTTCGAGGTATGCCGGAACTCCCCGAAGTTGAAACCGTGATGCGCGGGCTGGATGCCCGGCTGACTGGCCGTCGCATCCAGGCCGCCACACTCCACCGGGCGGATTTGCGCTGGCCTGTCCCCGCCGGGTTCGCCGCCGCGCTCATCGGCGCGCGCGTGCTCGGCTTTCGCCGCCGCGCCAAATACATCCTTATCCGCCTGGATTCCGGGCTCTCGGTTTTGGTGCATCTGGGCATGTCTGGCCGGATGCTGATCGACTCGCCCCCGGCTTTACACGAGCATCTGACCATCACCACCGATGACGGCGCGCGCATCGGGTTTGTCGACCCACGGCGTTTCGGCGCGCTCGATCTGGTGGCGACCAACGCGGAGGATAGCCACAAGCACCTTGCCATGCTCGGCCCCGAGCCTCTGGGCAATGAATTCTCAGCCCCGGTGTTGGGTGCTGCGCTGGCGGGCCGCGCCACACCTATTAAGGCGGCATTGCTCGATCAGCGGATCATCGCCGTTCCGCGCTGGTATCAGCCCGCGCCGTCTCGCCGGCAGCCTGGGGCCCGCACGGGTAGGGCGGCTGGTTCCGGCGATCCGCGACACGCTGACGGCGGCCATCGCGGCGGGCGGGTCATCGCTGCGCGATTATGTACAGCCCAGCGGTGAACTGGGATATTTTCAACATGCGTGGAAGGTCTATGGCCGCACGGGCCAGCCCTGCGAGCATTGCCCCGGCCCTGCCATCTGCCCCGGCGTCAGGTGCATCCCCCAGGCCGGGCGCAGCAGTTTTTATTGCCCGCGCACCCAACGCTGAACCCACGGGGACATTGAATCTTATTGCACCCGCATCTCAGACGACCCGACCACGACCTTGTTGCGGCCGCTTGTCTTGGCGCGATACAGCCCGTTATCGGCGGCCTGCACCAATGCCTTGTGGTCGCCATCCGCGGCAAGCCGCGCCACGCCCACGCTGACGGTGAATTTGCGGTGCGGAAACTCAGAATCGGCAACCAGCCTGCGCACCCGTTCCGCCACCACGAGCGCATCGGCGATGTCGGTGGAGGGCAGAATGATCGCAAATTCCTCCCCGCCATAGCGGGCCAGGAAATCATAGGGCCGCAGGCTGGACAGCAGCACCCGCGCCACCGATTGCAGCGCGGTATCACCCGCCGGATGCCCAAACGTATCGTTATATTGCTTGAACATATCGACATCGACGATCAGCAGGGACAGCGCCGTGCCGGTGCGCCTGGTGCGGGAGATCTCCTCAGCGAGTTTCTGGTCATAGGCCCGGCGATTGGGCACGCCCGTGAGCGCATCGGTAAGGTTCTGCTGCCCTAACCGCGCATTGGCCATCGACAACCCGATGACCGTGCGCCGCATCTCCAGCAATTCCATCACCTGGCGGCCCAAAGTCTCCAGCGCGCTGGTCTGGTCGCCGCTGAGGGTACGGCTGCGCCGGTCCATCACGCTCAACAGCCCGAGCACGGCACCGCCCGGTGAGACCAGCGGCATGGCGCCACAAAAACGCAATTTGGCTGGCCCCAAAATCAGGCTGTCGCCCGCAAAGCGCGGGTCTTGCAACATGTCGGGCACCAGGATCAATTGCTCCGGCTGTAAAAGCGCGATGTCGCACAAGGCCGTGTTGCGCGGCAGGCTCAACATTTTTTCCGCGAACACGCCGCTTGAGAAGCGCGATTTGATCCATTGGCGGCTGTGATCGATAAATGAGATCACCGAAATCGGCGTGCCACAAATATAGGCGGCAAGCCGCGCGATATCGTCATAGGCTTTCTCTGCCGCGCTATCGAGGATCTCATAACCCTCCAGCGTCTGGACGCGGGAAAGTTCCGTGTCGCTGGCAAAGGGCTCGCCTGTCAGTTTAAGCGCAAACCCGGCGGACGGTAACGCACGCTGGAATGTAAGAATTTCGTTCACGAGATGACACCTTTCCATAAGGGTGCTCTCACAAGACACCGCAATGGTTTATTAAGCGTTAAAATCCATCATGTCCGCCGGATTTTTCATAAATTTTTATATTTTTTTGTTGTTAAGCCTATGGTCATACGCAGTCATTTTTTATTTCGTATTCATTTTCATTATTTGCGGTCTCAGCCACCGAGGGCCTTCACCGCTTCGAGAACCTCAGAGGCATGGCCCTCGATCTTCACCTTTGGCCAGATCTTCGCCACCACTCCCTTGGCATCCACCAGCACGGTGGAGCGCTCGATTCCCATATATTTTTTCCCGTACATCGATTTCTCGACCCAGGCGCCATAAGCCGCGATGGTCGTCGTTTCGGTGTCCGAGGCGAGCGGAAAATGCAGATTATATTTCGCCGCGAATTTATCGAGCGCCTTCACGCTGTCCTTGGAAACCCCGATCACCGTCACCCCGATTTTGCCAAGCTGGGGTAGCGCCTCCTGAAAGGCGCAGGCTTGCTTGGTGCAACCCGGCGTGTCGGCCTTGGGGTAGAAATACAAAACAAATGGTGCACCCGTCAGCCCTTTGAGGCTGACCTCTCGCCCGGCTGAGGCGGGCATTGAAAAATCCGGTGCGGGCTGGCCGACGCTGATGCTCATGGGTCTGTCTCCGGTGTGATGTTGCGGTTGAAACAAGATTGCACGTCATGCGCCGCCTGCGCCATAAGGTGCCATAGCGCGTTCAGGTCCGCCGCACCCGTGGCGCGCAGCAGCGGGGCGAGCCGCGCCGCTTCTGGCTCCGTTGCGGTTTCGGCCAACCCCGTGATCCGGTCGATCCCCTGAACATTGCGCCATAGCAGATCGGCTTTGGCCAAGGCCTGCGCGTCAATGTCTGACAAAATCCCGGCGGCTGCCAAACCGCGCAAAGCCCGCGCGGTGTTGGGCGCGAACAACCCGTGATCATGCGGCCCATGGATCAGTTGTAGTGCCTCGGCGATGAAGCCCAATTCCAACATGCCGCCCGGCAGATGCTTCACGTCGAATGCCCCGCGCGGCTTCATCTCGGTGGCCAGGCGGGTGCGCATGGCGGCTGTATCGCGCCGGATGATGTCGGCGGGGACCGGGCGGGCGAGTGCGCGCAGGATGGCCGCGCGTAACACAGGCGCAAAGCCGGGGCTGGCCGCCATCACCCGTGCGCGGGTCAGCGCCAGGCGCTCCCATGTCCAGCTATCATGCGCGTGATAGCTCTCAAACGCGCTGAGTGCCACGGCGACAGGCCCCTGGTTGCCCGAGGGTCGCAACCGCATATCGACCTTGTAGAGCAACCCCTCCGGCCCCGGGGCGGTCAATGCCGCGGTAAGCGCGTGGCTCAACCGCACGAAATAGGGCGTGGGTGCCACTGGCAGCGCGGCATGGTCATAGATCATCATCAGATCGAGGTCGGAGCCCGCCAGCATCTCCCCGCCGCCCGCCTTGCCCAGCGCGATAATGCCGAAGGCCGCGCGCTTTATGCGCCCATATCGTGCCTCGTGCGCCGCCATCACCAGCGGCAACAACAAAGACAAGGCCGCCTGCGCCAGGTTGCTGCGCAGCCGCCCGGCCTCGTTCGCGTCCATCCGCCCTTCCAACGTGGCAACCGAGAGGTGAAATTCCTCCCGCCGGACAAAGCGCCGGGTAATCGCCACCGCCTCCTCCAGATCAGATGCCTCACGCAGCATGGCCCGCAAAACCGGCTTCGGCGCGGTAAAGCGCGCATTCGGGGCGAGCAGCGCCTCCAATGCCTGGGCGTCCTCGGCCAGATGTGCGGCGAGCGACGGGGCCGCCCCCAACACCGCCGCCAGCCGGTGTAGCAAAGCCGGGTTGCGCACAAACAACGAGAGCAATTGCACGCCCGCGCGCTGGCGGGAGAGAAGCGTGTCGAAATGCCGGAAGGCGGCATCCGGGTCGGGCTGCGCGCCCAGGGCATCCAGCAATGCGGGGAGCAACCCAGTCAACAGCCCGCGCGCCCGCTCAGACCGCAAAGCGGCCATCTGTCCGCCGGACCAGGCGCGCAGACGCGCCGTCAGATGCCGGATATCCGTGAACCCCAATGCCGCCGCATGGGCAGTGAAGGCGGGCGGTGGCGGCCCGGTGCTGCCGGGGTCGATCCCGCCCGGTGCGGCGTTTTCATGCCCGGCATCGAAAAACCCGAGGAAATGCCGGTGCACCCGCGCCAGCAATTTCGGGAAGGTTCGGGCGAAATGCGGGTCGCCGAGAAACACCGTGAAGGCCGCCATGCCCTGCGGCGTGTCGGGCAACGCGTGGGTTTGCCGGTCGGCGACCATTTGCAGCCTGTGTTCCACGCGCCGCAATTGCTGGTAATCCGCCGCCAATGCGCGCGCCACGGCGGCGGGCAGATGCCCGGCTTTGGCCAATGCAACCAGCGCCTCCAGCGTGGCGGGGATACGCAATTGCACATCCTGCCCGCCCCAAACCAGGCTGAGAGTCTGCACGATAAATTCGATTTCGCGGATGCCGCCGGGGCCGAGCTTTACATCGCGCCCGAGCAGCCCGCGCCGGCCATGGCGCGCATCGATCTTGCGTTTCATGTCATGGATCTCGCCGATCGCCGCGAAATCCAGGTGGCGCCGCCAGATAAAGGGCCGGATGGCGGTCAGAAACCCGGTTCCGAGCGCGATGTCCCCCGCCACAGGCCGGGCCTTTGAGAAGGCCGCGCGCTCCCATGTCCGCCCTTGAGACTCATAATAGCGCAAAGCCGCGTCAAGGCCGATGACCGCCGGGCTCGCCGCCGGGTCCGGGCGCAACCGCAGATCCACCCGGAACACATAGCCATCGGCGTCGCGGTTGCTGAGCAATGCCAGTAAATCCCGGGCGAGCCGCGCCATCGTGGGTTGCGCTTCACCCGAATAGGCGGGAGCCTGGGGGTCGAACAGCAATACGAGGTCGATATCCGAGGAATAATTCAGCTCCCGCGCGCCGAGCTTGCCCAGGGCCAGTGCCACGAATCCGCACGCGCGCTCGGGTGCCTCTGGAAAGGGCAGATTGATCTGCCCGGCGCGGTGCCGGCCCGATAACAGATGCCGACTCGCAACCGACCGGGCCGTTTCGGCCAGGTCAGCCAGGGCACCCGTGATCTGTTTCAGCCGCCACGCGCCCG
>JAQNCU010000437.1 GCA_029077775.1 Acidocella sp.
CTGATATCGTCAGGTACCAATTTGCGAATCCGCGCGAGCGCCGTGCGCACAAATTCATCAGCGTAGTCATGGCCAAGAGCGCGCAAAATCTCGTTATAATGCCGGGCATCGGCCATTGTGACCATCACCAGCTGGGCCGTTTCACCGCCGATCCGTGGCGCATCGCTGATCAGTGTCTGCCGGGTCGGCAACCCGGTCACCGGATCATGCAGGCTGGTCATGGCACGATCAGGCATTGCGGGGGTCTCATCCATCAGATCAATGCCCTCATCTGTACCCACAATTGCCGCCGCCGGTTCATAAAGTATGTGTCGCCCATGGCGATTAATAGAACGGTTCCATGAACATTACGTTCATATCGCCACAGCGCGTCCGGCAAAAAACACCGCACCGATCAACACGCCATCCAGCGCCAGCGCGCTGCCCAGCCCCAGCCTGTCCGCCACCAGCCCGATCACCACAGGCCCGATGAGAAACCCGGCATAGCCCACCCCCATCACCGCCGCCACCGCGCCCGCGCGCGCCGCCGCACTAAAAATCAACGGCGCGATATTGCCGCTGCCCAGCCCGACCAGCCCGAAGCCGATAACCCCCGCCACGGCAAACGGCACGAATACCACCAGCGCGAACCCCGCCACGGCCATGACACATCCGGCACGCAACACGGCCGCCTGACCAACCCGCGCCGCCACCCGGTCGCCTGCCAGCCTCGTCGCCGTTGTTGCCACCGCAAAGGCGGCATAACCAAGTGCGGCGCTGGCCAACGGCATCCCGCGTGAGAACCGCAGAAAAATCGTACTCCAATCGGTCGCCACACCCTCGGTCATGAAGCACGCAAAGCAACAAAACCCGAGCACAGGCACCGGCCCACGCATCACCGCCCACACCCGCGCGCCATTATGCCATCGCCAGGGCGCCAACCGGTCGGGCACCACGGGCAGGCCCTCGGCCGTGCGCGGCACCAAAAACCGGGCTTGTGTCAAAATCAGCAATATCATCGCGGCATCGATCAACGCGCCGCCAAAATGTGATTCCCCAGCCGCCAGCGTGACAAAACTCACCAGGGCCACACCCAAAGTCCCCAGGCTGTAACAGGCATGAAACCCAGACATCAAAAGCCGCCCGCTCTGGCGCTCGATCACCGCACCCTGCGCGTTCAGGGCCACATCCAGCGCGCCGAACAACGCGCCGAACAAAAACAACAACAATGTGAACATCGCGGGCGAGGGCACGATGCTCAAACCCGGTAGCAACAAGCCAAAACCCAACCCCACCGCCCGCAACACCGCACGGCTTCCATAACGCGCCACAGCCATGCCCGCCGCTGGCATCACAACCACGCCGCCCATGCCACCCGCCAACAGCATCAGCCCCAAAGCGCCATCCGTCAGCCCAAACCGAACCTTGGTATAGGGCACGGTCACTGCCCAAACGGATATCCCCACCCCGGCCATACCAAAACAAAGGCGCATCGCGGTCACGCGGGCATTTGGCATGGGTGGGCGGTGACTTACAAAATCAGGAAAAAACCGGCCGCTTTTAGAGCGTAATGATGTCACACGAAATCATTACATGGTTTCGTATCACGTCTGAATCGCCCTCTATGAACATAGCTGGCGGCGGCAAAATTTTTGTTGTGCTGGGGCTCAGGCTTTGGCGATGGTCTGATTTCATAACCGCCGCCGTCCCGCTATCGCGTGGTAACCCACCAGCACAATCACGGCCCCCACCACCGCCACAAACAGGCTGTATAAATTGAACCCGGTCACAGGTGCTGCCCCGAGTGCCGAGAATATCCAGCCGCCAACCATTGCACCCACAATCCCCAACACCATGTCAAGCACAGGGCCTTTGCCGCCATTATCGACGATCCGGCTGCCGATATACCCCGCGATCAACCCCAGTACGATCCACCCGATTATCGACATCAACGCCTCCTGAACCGGAACTTCGCTACGCTTAGATTATCCGCCCGCCCGCCGCTTTCAAGGCTGCGTTTTGAAATACGCCGCCAGCTGTTCGGTGATCTGCGCTGAAATTTCATCCGCCAGTTGCTGGTTCACCGTATCGGTCTCCAACGTGCTGGCGAAATATTGCTGGTCGATCACGTTCAGCGCGTCCTCCGCCGTAACACTGCCCTGGTCGAGGATCCGCTGCGGGTCACCAATGGGCGCCAGCGTGAAACCCGCCGTCCCGGTGAAGCGCGTCCGCGTGCTGGACGTGTCGGCCTCAATCCCGATGGCGCTCTGCGCGATGCCATAGCTCACATTCAGCACGTAATCCTCGGCCACAGGCCGCCCCGCCGCGTGCAGCGAACTCTCCAGCGCCAGACGCAGCATCTGCCCGGGCCGGTCGGGGATGTTACCAACACGCACCAGATCGAGCCGCCCCGCCACGCTGGCATCACCCGCGTGGCCATAAAGCGGCGTGAAACCGCAAGCTGACAGCCCCGACAGCCCGAGCAGCGCGAAAACCTTAAGGCTTGACGACAAAA
>JAQNCU010000438.1 GCA_029077775.1 Acidocella sp.
GCATTGGCTTTGGGGGCCACCATAAAAACCGATAAGCGCACCATCAAGGCGGATGATTTTTTCCAGGGCATGTTCACCACGGCGCTGGAGCCGGGCGAACTGATTACCGAGGTGCATTTCCCCGTGCCCACCGCCGCCGCCTATCATAAATTCGCCAACCCAGCCTCGCGCTACGCCATGGTCGGCGTGTTCGTGGCCAAAACCGGCGCTGGCGTGCGGGTGGCCGTGACCGGGGCGGGCCAGAACGGCGTGTTCCGCCATGCGGCGATGGAGGCGGCTTTGGCATCCTCTTTCACCCCGGCTGCTTTGGATGGCGTGGCGACGCCAGTGGATTCGATGAACGCGGATATCCACGGCAGTGCGGCCTATCGGGCGCATCTGGTCGGCGTGGTTGCCAAGCGCGCGGTGGCAGCGGCCCAGGGGTAACAGGCAGGTCGCCGTCACGCGGCCTGGAAGCCGGGCTCAGCGGCGGCGAAATGTTTGAGTTGTTCGACAAACCACCGCCCCGCTGGCCCTGGGGCGGTGTCCGTGCGGTGGGTGGCAGACATCGCCATCACTGCCGGATAGAATTCATTGGCGTGTAGTTTCAATTCAACCAGCGTGTTCTCGGCCAGATCGCGCGCGACCATGGCGTGCGGCATACCGCCCCACCCCAGGCCCGCCAGCAGGAAGGCGTGCTTGGCACCCAAATCAGCAAGCCGCCAGTTGCGTGGGGAATGGACCTGAAATTCCTGCCCTGATGACAGGTTCGTCCGGTCGGTGAGCACCAGCTGGATATGCTGGCGCAAAGCCGCTTCGGGCACCACGCCATCATATTGCGCGAGTTCGTGGCGAGGTGCGGCGACAAACACCATCTTAACGCCCAGCAACCGTTCGGTCACCAGTTCCGGCAGACTGAGCGGCAGCGTGCCCATGACACCCAGACGGCATTGCCCGTCGAGCACCGATTTCGCCACCCCGCCCAGGGTCTCGACATAAATGCGCAGCGACGTGGCGGGGAATTGCGCGCTGAACGCCGCCGCCGCCTGGGTGAGCACCGCCATCGGGAACATCACGTCAATCGCCACGGCCAATTCTGGCTCCACCCCGGCGGCCATGCTGTTGGCACGGGCCTTCAGGGCGTTCATGCTCTGGCTGACCGTGCGCGCATCGGCGAGCAGCAGGCGGCCAGCCTCGGTCAAGGCTGGGTAGCGCCCGGCGCGCGTGAACAGCGCCACGCCGGTCTCGGCCTCCAGGCGGCTGATGGTCTGGCTAACCACCGATTGCGCCCGCCCGAGCCTGCGGCCAGCAGCCGAAAAGCTGCCCGCCTCAGCCGCCGCGATGAAGATGCGCAACTGGTCGAGCGAGATGGCGTCCAGCATGGTGGCAATCCCTGTCTATCTGAATTACAGATGGCATCTATCTTAACATATAGGCTTATCGAGGGGGAGCGAAAGACTTATATCCGGTTTATTCCGTCGCGGCCCGATTACGGGGTTCCGGCATTATCCATCTGGAAGGACCTGACCATGAAACTGCTGCACATAGATTCAAGCGTTCTCGGCGCAAATTCGGTCTCGCGCGGGCTGACCGCCGCCATCGTCGCCAAGGAAACCGCGCTGCACCCCGGATTAGAGGTGACCTATATCGACCTTGCCGCCGCCACCCCAATGCATCTCTCGCCCGCCCATGTCGGCGCGATGTTCGGCCACCCACCCAGCGACCCTGCGGTGCAGGCGGATATCGCAGTGCCCTACGCCGACCAGATAATGGCCGCCGATATCATCGTCATTGGCGCGCCGATGTATAATTTTACAATCCCGAGCCAGCTGAAATCCTGGATCGACCGGATTCTGGTGACTGGCAAAACCTTTAAATATGGTGCGGACGGCGTTCCCGTCGGTCTCGTGCCCGCAGGCAAGAAGGTGTTCATCGCCTCCTCGCGCGGCGGCGCCTATGCCGAGGGCTCGCCCGTGGCTTTTCTCGACCATCAGGAAACCTTGCTGAAGGCCGCTTTGGGCTTTATCGGCCTGACGGACATCACCATCATCCGCGCCGAAGGCGTTGCCGTCCCCGCCTTGAAGCCTGCCGCGATCGCCGGCGCAGAGGCGCAGATCGCCGCTCTCACCGCCTGAAAACAGGACGTAATTATGAAAACATCATGCAAAACCATTCTGGGTGTGGCGATCCTCTGCGCTGCCCCGCTGCTTGGCGCGGTCCCGGCTCATGCCCAGACCATGCCCAGCACCAACCCGGCTTTGGTGCATCCAGGTGCCTATAATATCGAGCCCACCCATACCCGGGTGTTGTTCGCGGTCTCACATATGGGGTTCACCACCTGGTACGGCGAGTTCACTCATGTCTCCGGTTCACTTACGCTAAACCCGAAGGCTCTGGCGGAAACCACGCTCGCCATCACCATCCCGGCCAACACCATCTCCACCAGCAACACCACGCTGGATGGTGAGCTGAACAGCCCGGAATGGTTCGACACCGCGAAATACCC
>JAQNCU010000049.1 GCA_029077775.1 Acidocella sp.
AGTCTTGAACGTATAGATCCGATTAATCGCCCAGGTTACGCTGGCCGCCAAAATAAATGACAGGAAAACCCTGATATCGACCGGGACGCCACAACGCATCAACCCATAAAAACACGAAACATTCACCACATACCCGACGGCCCCAACCTGGAGAAACCGAAACAGTTCAAGCAGCCTTTGCCGCTCAATCCATACCCCCGCCCGCAATTGTGCGGTCACCCGGGCGCGACCGTGCTGGCATATAAATTACTGGACCATACCTTCAGCCGCAGCCCGGTATACCCTGTTTGCCAGGCATCCCTATCCGGCAGCAGCGATTCGAGATAGGGTTTACTCATGAGAATAAGTTGCGCTGGGTAAGTCCATTCAGTCTTTTTCGTTATTGCGCACGCAACCCGGAATGTCTCATCCCGCCAGGCCGCCAAGGGAATCCCCGTATGGTGCTCGACAGGGAAAAACAGATTTGGCACCGCAATGAATACACGATTTGCAACCCTACATAGCTCATGAATAAAATGCCGCTGCGCCGCCTCAGACCCTACATGCTCCAGCACAGCGTTGGCTGTGGCGATGTCGAATTCCTTGTCGCCAAAGGGCAGCGCGCCACCAGCGTGAATGCGGATATAAGATACCTCGGGAAAGGCTTGCCTGAAATCTTCGCCTTCACCCAACCCCGCAGCGGTGATCTGCGACGGGTACGGGTGCAAACGCTCCAATATATTATCTCCGCCCTGAATCACATCTGACACACCAACATCAAGGATGCGTTCGGCCTTAGAGACGCCGGTTATTCGCTTGAAATCATTGTATATATTAGTCCGCGCCCGCTGCATGAGCCACCCGGCCAGGCTGCCCTACGTCGCGACCTGATAATATTTTCCGTCGACATTTTGTGTAGACTTATGAGATTTTACCATCTTGATATGTAAAGCAGAGAACCGTCGCGGAAAAAAGCCTTTAAACGATTACACCTGCCGTGCCCGTCGCCGCCAGTGTGGCGCTATGGCCAGGCGATATCCTCATCCCGGATCACCCATTCAAAAGTAGGCCGGGCGAAATAATAGCCCTGAATGAACCGGGCACCAACAGATTTCAGGGCGGCGACCTCCTCCGCGCGCTCAACACCTTCCAGGATAATTTTCACGTCTATGGCCTTACCAATGGCGATAAGCCCCGCGACGATCGCAAGCCTCGTGCTGTCCGTGTCACAATTCTGCACCAACATGCGGTCAACCTTCAGAATATCGGGCCGCAATTGCGCGAGCCGGGAGAGATTGGAATACCCGGTCCCGAAATCGTCGAGTGCCACCTTGAACCCCTGTTTCCGGTACTCCCTGATGATGGATAATAAATGCGGCGTATCGGCGATGCTCTCAGATTCCAAAATCTCGAAAGTCAGCCGGTCGCGCGGAAAATTAGTCCGGGTCGCTGCCTCCAATGTCGCCTGAATACAGGCACGCGGTTCATAGACCGCGTTTGGCAGAAAATTGATGCTAAGCTGCCGGTCCATATCAAGAGCCGCAGCCAGTTCAATGGCTTTCACACGACATGCCTGATCGAAGCTATAGGTATTGCTGGCGTTCAACTGGTTGAGCACAAAGGCGGCACCCTCACCCGCCGGTCCACGCACCAGAGCCTCGTAAGAGTCGATCCGCTGTTCTTCCAGGTCAATGATCGGCTGGAAGGCCATACTGAAGGCAAACAACTCCCGGCTTTCCCGGCAAGCCGCACAATGCCCAGCTGCTGCCGCCGGGTCGGTCTTGCCAGTCACCATTACCCTCCTGCCATGATGTCTTTACTTTATATCCAGGTCCGATTGTAGCCATAACGCCAGATGCCTTACAAACGGACATGGGAGCTGTGCCCTATCAGGCAATATAACAGTGACAGGCCCCGTCGCTGAATATCCGCACGCCAAAATCATAAACCCAGACCATTCAAAAAATCGGAGTGGCGAGCGAGATGACGATGATCGGCGCGCACCGGCGCGGAGACGATCGCCGCCAGATTGCCGTCACAGTAGAATTTATGAGTGGTCTGGCGGAGAGACAGGGATTCGAACCCTGGGTACGCTTTCACGCACACACGCTTTCCAAGCGTGCGCCTTAAGCCGCTCGGCCATCTCTCCCGCGCGGGGTCTGCATAGCCAATGCGGTGGCATTGCTCAAGGGTGGTGGGGTCAGGCGTCCATCTTCAGCGCGGCGAGGAACGCGCTCTGCGGTATTTCTACCTTGCCGAATTGGCGCATCCGCTTTTTGCCTTCTTTCTGCTTTTCCAGAAGCTTGCGCTTGCGCGAGATATCGCCGCCATAGCATTTTGCGGTGACATCCTTAGACAAGGCAGAGATGGTCTCCCGCGCCACCACGCGCGAGCCGATTGCCGCCTGGATCGCGATTTTGAACAATTGCTTGGGGATCAGCTCTTTCAGCTTCCCGCAAATCGCCCGCCCCCGGTTCTCGGCGGCCGCCCGGTGCGCGATGAATGACAGCGCGTCCACGGGCTCCAAATTCACAAGGATCGATATTTTAACCAAATCCGCCTCGGCGTAATCCTCGATTTGGTAGTCAAAACTCGCATACCCCCGGCTGATGGATTTCAGCCGGTCGTAAAAATCGAACACCACCTCGTTCAAGGGCAGCCGATACACCGCCATTGCCCGGTTGCCAACATAGGTGAGGTCCGCCTGCTGGCCACGGCGGTCGTTGCACAGGGTCAGCACGGCACCCAAATAATCATCCGGCACCATGATGGTGGCGCGTATCCATGGCTCCTCGATATGGTCGATCACGCTGCCATCAGGCATGTCGGAGGGATTGTGCAGCAGCTCCATCTCGCCATTCGTGCGGAAGATTTTATACACCACCGAGGGTGCGGTCGCAATCAGGTTAAGATCGAACTCGCGTGACAGCCTTTCCTGGATGATCTCCAGGTGCAACAGACCGAGAAACCCGCAGCGATAGCCAAAACCAAGGGCAGCCGAGGTCTCAGCCTCGTAATGAAAGCTCGCATCATTCAACCTCAGCTTGGCCAGGCTATCCCGCAATTTCTCGAAATCATCGGCATCCACCGGATAAAGCCCGCACCACACCACCGGAACCGATGGTTTGAACCCGGGCAGCGCCTGGTCCACCGGGTGGCGGTCATCGGTGATGGTATCACCCACCTTGCAATCCGCCACGGTTTTGATCGCGGCGGTGATATACCCCATCTCACCCGGCCCCAGGCTTTCCACCGCGCGCATTTTTGGCGTAAAGACGCCGAGTTGTTCAATCGGGTGCACCGCGCCCGTGGCCATCATCCGAACCTTCTGGCCGCGCCGCAGCACGCCATTTTTGATCCGCACAAGGATCACCACGCCGAGATATTGGTCATACCAGCTATCGATCAGCAATGCCGAAAGTGCCGCCCCCGCATCACCCTTGGGTGCGGGCAGCCTGGTCACCAGCGCGTCCAGCACGCCCTCGATATTGATCCCCGTTTTCGCCGAAATCTCGACAGCCTCGGAAGCATCGATCCCGATGACATCCTCGATCTGCTGCTTCACCCGGGGTATATCGGCCGCTGGGAGATCGATTTTGTTCAGCACGGGAACAATCTCGTGGTTCGCGTCGATCGCCTGGTACACATTGGCCAAAGTCTGTGCCTCAACGCCCTGGCTGGCATCGACCACCAGCAGAGAGCCCTCGCACGCGGCGAGGCTGCGGCTCACCTCATAGGCAAAGTCGACATGCCCCGGCGTATCCATGAGGTTCAGCACATACACGCGCCCATCTTTGGCCTTGTATTCCAGCCGCACGGTCTGCGCTTTTATGGTTATCCCGCGTTCTTTCTCGATATCCATGTTATCAAGCACTTGCGCGGTCATCTCGCGCGCGGTCAGCCCCCCGCAAAACTGGATCAACCGATCGGCAAGTGTGGATTTACCATGGTCGATATGCGCGATTATAGAAAAATTGCGGATAAGTTCGGTCGGCGTTTCGGTCATGCCTCTGCCATACGGCAATTATTCGTCGAAGTCATGGTCGCCCTGCTTCCGGAGATGCGGTCGCCAACCGACCGCCCCTCGTATGCCTTTAATGCACCAGGCTCGGCAGCATATCGTTCTGGATAATCGCGGCAGCGGCCAGTGGCGCGTTCGAGGCGATGGCCATTGGCGTGCCATCGGCGGCGTGAATCGCAAAAGCTGGGCCGTTCTCGGTCATTACCGGCTTGACGAAAGCGATTTCCTCCATCCCCAACGTCGCCAGTTGCGAAGCTGAGATGTGATGGATGTCGACGATCGTCCCGGGAATGAAATTCACCGTGCCGTCATGGGTCTTGATGTCCATAGGCTTCGTCCTTTCTCTGCTCAGTGCACCAGGCCGGGTCTTCCCCCGTAGACTGCGCCACATCTATGTCTAAATTATGAATGCGTCTTAATTACAAACACAACTAAACATGGATAACTCTTTATAATGCGCTTAACGGCGGAAAGTTCACGTAAATCTCGTTCGCTCCGGTAATCGTTACCGCGAAATCCGGAGTCTCTCCGATTTTATCAGGTCGATGCAACAGATGTTTTCGTCTGACCACGGGAAATGGGGATGTTTTTTACCACAGGTTGTGGCACCGGCCTGATCAGATCAACGTGCAGTAAGCCGTTGTCGAGCCACGCGCCTTTCACCTCGATTCCCTCCGCGATCACGAACGCCCGCTGAAATTGCCGCGCCGCGATGCCGCGGTGGAGGAACACCCGCCCATGCCCGTCATCAGTCTGGCGGCCACGGATTACCAACTGGTTATCCTCCAGAGTAATCTGCAGGTCATCCATCGTGAACCCGGCCACAGCGAGGGTAATCCGCAATGAAACCGGGCTGAGTTGTTCGATATTATGGGGCGGGTACCCGTCAGATGAGCTTTTGGAGGCCCGTTCGATCATTTGTTCCAGATGGTCGAACCCCAGAAACAAAGGTGATGTAAACACACGCGTATTCATCGTAAAGGCCCCCTCCTGATTGAGCGAAGCAGTCAAGTAACTTTCTGGCGGGACCCGTAATGGCATCCCCCTCTCTATGTTGTCATATCCCCCAGGGCTTGCAAGCCCCCGCTACATTGTGGCTTTTGCGATACCGCTTGCGTTGCCGCCGCCGCAAGGCGGCGTTAAAGCCGTTTTATGTCTTCCACAAACAAATCCGCCGCCCCAAACGGCGCCAGTCTTCCCATCCGTCTGGTCCCGGACCCGGTGCTGCGCAAAACCGCACGTGCCGTCACCCCGGATGACGCAGCTGAAATCGCGACCCTCATCCCCGCCATGTTCGCCACCATGTACGCGGCACCGGGGATCGGCCTCGCAGCGCCACAAATCGGCAGGTTGCTGCGCCTGGTGGTGATGGACATCGCGCCAGACCAAACGCCTGCGCCGAAGGTCCTGATCAACCCCGAAATCCTGGAATCAAGCACCGAGACCGCCACCCGGGAGGAGGGCTGTCTCTCCCTGCCCGAGCAATATGCCGATGTCACGCGCCCGGCCTGGGTGCGGGTGAAATACCAGGACGAACACGGCGCTCGGCATGAGATTGCGGGCGATGGTCTGCTCGCCGCCTGCCTCCAGCATGAAATCGACCATCTCAACGGTGTGCTGTTCGTTGATTACCTGTCCGCGCTCAAACGCAACATCCTGCTGCGCAAACTCGCCAAGGACATCCGGGATCGGGCGGGCAAAAAATGAAGCTCGCCTTCATGGGCTCGCCTGATTTCGCGGTCCCCGCCCTGCGCGCTCTGGCCACCGCGCACGAGGTCGCGATGGTCTATGCCCAGCCGCCAAAACCGGCCGGGCGCGGCCAGCATGAAACAAACTGCCCGGTCCATCGCGAGGCGCTGGCCCTCGGCCTGCCGGTGCGCACCCCAAAACGGCTTAAAAACAACCCAGACGAGGCGATCCTCCTTAAATCCCTGGCGCCGGACGCCGTGATCGTTGCCGCCTATGGCCTGATCCTGCCACCCGAGATCCTCGATATTCCAGCTGCGCGGGGCTGTCTGAACATTCATGCCAGCCTGTTGCCGCGCTGGCGTGGCGCCGCCCCGATTCAGGCCGCCATCCTCGCAGGCGATGCCGAAACAGGCATCACGATCATGCAAATGGATGCCGGGCTCGATACCGGCGCCATGCTCCGGCGCGCGGCCATTCCCATCGGCCCGGCTGACACCGCGGCCGACCTGCATGGAAGGCTCGCCGAACTTGGCGCGCGCCTGATTATCGAGACCCTGGCCACCAACCAGCCCCCCATACCCCAGGATGATACGCGCGCCAGTTACGCGCCAAAGCTCTCGCGCGAGGATGCGCGGCTCAACTTCACCAAACCCGCCGCCGACCTTGAACGCCAGATCCGCGCCTTCACCCCCTGGCCCGGCGCGCTCGCTTTGCTGGGCGACATGGTGATCAAATTCATCGCGGCGGAGTGCGTGCCCGGATCGGGCCTGCCTGGCGAGATCCTCGATGACAGGCTGACCATCGCCTGTGGCGAGGGGGCACTGCGCCCCACCCGCATCCAGCGCGCGGGCCGCGCCGCCATGAGCACGACAGATTTTCTGCGCGGTGTGTCCCTGCCCGCCAATGCGCGGTTCTTTTGACCCTCTGGGCGCTCGAAATCGAATATGACGGCACCAGCTTCATGGGATGGCAGCGCCAAAAACACGGGCTGGCCATCCAACAGGTGGTCGAGGACGCCGCCGCCAAACTATGCAACGGCATCCCGCCCGCCGCCACAGCCTCAGGCCGGACCGATGCCGGTGTCCACGCCACGGGCCAGATCATCCAGATCGAGCTGCCAGACCTCCCGGCGTTTCGGTTGCGGGAGGCGTTGAATTACCATCTGCGCCCGTACCCCATCGCCGTGCTGCGCGCCGGTCACGCGCCGCCTGGCTGGAATGCCCGGTTTTCCGCCATATCGCGGGTTTATCGGTATGTCATCGCCAACCGCCCTGCCCCCCCGGCGCTGGAACGCCACCGGGTCTGGCATGTCGCCCACCCGCTCGACGCGCCTGCCATGCACCGCGCCGCCACTGCCTTGCATGGCCACCATGATTTCTCATCGTTCCGCGCCTCAGCCTGCCAGGCCAAATCGCCCTTACGCACGCTCGATGATCTGACCGTCAGCCGCATGAATGATACGCTGGTCATCCATGCCCGCGCGCGGTCCTTTTTGCATCATCAGGTCCGCAACATGGTCGGCTCGCTTAAATTGGTGGGCGAGGGAAAATGGCCGGAATCTCGCATCACCGAGGCCCTCGCCGCCCGCGACCGGGCCGCCGCTGGCCCCACCGCTCCGGCGGCGGGCCTGTACCTTGTCAGCATCGCATACCCTGAGCCTCTCGCGCTCAGGTAACGTGGATGACCCTCATCCATACGCAGTTTCACTTGACCCCAGAGCCCGTTTCGCCGCACCTATATGGCAACAAACCGCAAAGGAACCGGCACATGAACGTCACCACCCGCATCGCCCCACCCGGCATGGACGAGATTGAATGGCAGACACGTTGCGACCTCGCGGCACTCTACCGTCTGGTCGCGCATTACCGGATGACCGATTTTATCTACACCCATATCAGCGCGCGCATTCCCGGCCCTGAGCATCATTTCCTGATCAACCAGTATGGTGTTCTGTTTGAAGACATGCGCGCCTCGGACCTTGTGCGGATCGACCTGGACGGCAAGATCGTGAACCAGGATGAGCAGGGCTCGCGCATGGTCAATGCCGCCGGTTTTACCATCCATTCGGCGATCCATACCGCCCGCCCGGACCTTAATTTCGTGATCCACACCCACACCGCAGCCGGAATGGCCGTGGCTGCCCAGGCGCATGGCCTGTTGCCGATCAGCCAGCACGCCCTGAAATTCTACAAATGCCTCTCCCGCCATGGCTATGAGGGCATCGCGCTGGAGCTGGATGAGCGCCCCCGGCTGATCGCCGATCTCGGCCCCACCAACCGCGCCATGCTTCTCACCAATCACGGGCTGTTGGTCGGCGGCGGCTCGGCATCGGAGGCGTTTCTGGAAATCTACTACCTGGAACGCGCCTGCCAGGCGCAAATCGCGGCACTTTCAGGGGGCGCGCAGCTTGTCTACCCGCCAGAGGCGGTGTGCGAACATACCGCCGCGCAATTTAACCCGCCAGAGCCCTATCGCTCAGGCCATCTCAAGCTTGCCTGGGCCTCGGCACTCCGCCACATCGAGAACGGTGCCACCGACTACCGCTCGTAACCCATCCGCGCATGAACGGCCTTGCCCGCCATGCCGATTTAGCCGACTCTAGGGGTCTGTCCCGGAGTCTCTGATGCCGTTTGAGAGTTTCGTCCATCTTCGCGTCCACTCCGCCTATTCCCTGTCCGAGGGCGCGATAAAGCCCGAAAAGATCGCCGCCCTCGCGAAAGAACTGGCAATGCCCGCGGTTGCCATCACCGATACATCCAACATGTTCGGCGCACTGGAAGTCTCGCAATATTGCGCCGGGGCTGGCATCCAACCGATCATTGGATGCCAGCTCGCCATCACCCGTGCCGGGCTCAATCTGCCACCAGACCCGATCGTCCTGCTCGCCCAAACAGAGAGCGGATACGCCAATCTGCAAAAACTCTCTTCAGCCAGCTTTTTGAGCAATGATGCCGCGTCGTACCCACAAATTTCGCTCGACACCCTCACCGCCCATGCGGAAGGTAATTTCCTGCTCACCGGCGGCGCGCGGGGGCCCATTGGCCGCCTGCTGGCGGAAGGCCAGATGGACGCCGCAGATGCGTATCTCGCGCGACTACACACCGCCTTCCCCAACCGCATCGCGGTCGAGCTTCAGCGTCATGGTGAGGCGCTGGAGCGCGCCGTGGAGCCTGGGCTGATCACTTTGGCCGACCGCCACGGCATCCCGCTTGTCGCGACCAATGAGTGTTTCTTCGCCGCCGCAGCGATGCATGAAGCCCATGACGCGCTGCTCTGTATCGCCGAGGGCCGGGTTCTGGCTGAGCCCGACCGCCGCCGTGTGACCAAAGAGCATTGGTTCAAGCCCGCAGCCGCCATGCGCGCCTTGTTCCATGATTTGCCGGAAGCCTGCGACAACACCATCGCCATCGCACGGTCCTGCGCCGTTATGGCGCCGTCGCGCAAACCTCTGCTCCCCACCTGCCCGAAAATTCGCCCCGGCACGAACGAGGCGGAGACCATCCGCGCGATGGCGACCGAGGGTCTGGCCGCCCGGCTCGATGCATTGGGTCTGCAAGCAGCGGACCGGGCACCTTATTATGAGCGTCTGGAGTTCGAGCTTGGCATCATCATCGCCATGGGCTTTCCCGGCTACTTCCTCATCGTCGCGGATTTCATCCAATGGGCCAAGGCGCAGAACATCCCGGTTGGCCCCGGTCGCGGTTCGGGCGCGGGCTCGCTCGTCGCCTGGGTGTTGCTGATCACAGATCTCGACCCGCTGCGCTATGGTCTGTTGTTCGAACGGTTTTTGAACCCTGAGCGCGTCTCGATGCCGGATTTCGATATCGATTTCTGTCAGGAACGCCGCGATGAGGTGATCGCCTATGTCACCCGCGAATATGGCGTGGACCGCGTGGCGCAGATCATCACCTTCGGCAAGCTCCAGGCCCGCGCGGCGGTGCGCGATGTTGGCCGTGTGCTCGGCCTGCCCTATGGCCAGGTCAACAAAATTGCCGAGCTGATACCCAACAACCCGGGCAAACCCGTAACCCTGCAACAGGCAATCGACGGTGAGGTGAAACTGCGCGAATTGCGCGATGCCGATGAGGGGCTGGCCCGCCTGCTGGAGATCGCCTTACAGCTGGAGGGTCTGTACCGCCATGCCAGCACCCATGCGGCGGGCGTTGTCATCGGCGACCGTCCGCTCGACCAGCTTGTCCCGCTGTATAAAGACCCGCGCTCAGACCTGCTGGTCACCCAGTTCTCGATGAAATATGTCGAGCAGGCGGGGCTCGTGAAGTTCGACTTCCTCGGCCTCACCACGCTGACCGTGCTGGACCGGGCGCTTAAATTCCTCACCGCCAAGGGCATCCATCTCGACCTTGCCACACTGCCGATGGATGACACGAAAACCTATGAGATGATCGCGCGCGGCGATACTGGCGGCGTGTTCACGTTTGAAACCCAGGGCTTTCGTAGCGCGCTGCAACAGATGCGCCCGGATCGTTTCGACGATCTGATCGCCGTGCAGGCGCTCGCCCGCCCGGGCCCCATGGCCAATATCCCGGATTATTGCGCGCGCAAGCATGGCGCGGCCTGGACCGCGCCGGACCCAGCCATCCATGACATTCTGGCCGAAACCTATGGCGTGATCGTCTATCAGGAACAGGTGATGCAGATCGCCCAGGTCATGGCGGGCTACTCACTCGCCGGGGCCGATTTGCTGCGCCGGGCCATGGGCAAAAAAATCCGCGCCGAGATGGACACCCAGCGCGACATCTTCATCAAAGGTGCTGTGGGCCTTGGCCACAGCACCGCCAAGGCTAACGAAATTTTCGACCTCATGGCGAAATTCGCGGATTATGGCTTCAACAAATCCCACGCTGCTGCGTATGCCCTGGTCTCGTATCAAACCGCCTATCTACGCGCCAACCATCCGGTTGCCTTCCTCGCTGCCTGCATGTCGCTCAGCCTTGCCAACACCGACAAGCTCGCCATTTTGCGTGCCGATGTCCTGCGCATGGGGCTGCAAATGCTCCCCCCCGACATCAATAAATCCGGCGCCGATTTCACGGTCGAGCCCCTGCCCGAAGGCGGTATGGCCATCCGCTATGCCCTGGGCGCGATCAAGCGCGTCGGCATCGCCGCCATGGCTGATATTGTCCGCGCGCGCGGGGCCACACCGTTTGAGGACCTGACGGATGTCGCCGCCCGGATCGATCACCGCATGATCACGCGCGGTCAGATCGAAATTTTGGCCAAAGCGGGCGCGTTCGATGCGCTGCACGCCAACCGGGCCCAAGCCTTCGCGGCGGCTGAGGCGATCATCCGCACCGCGCAATCTTTGGCTGAGGAACGCGAATCCGGTCAGGCAGCCCTGTTTGGCGGTATTTCCGCGCCGGAAAAACTCCGCCTGCCAGCGCAACAAGACTGGCCGCAGAGCGAGCGCCTGACCGCCGAGGCCGAGGCCATCGGCTTTCACATCAGCGCCCATCCGCTGGACATGTACGCCATCGCCCTGCGCCGCCTGGGCGTGATCAACTCCTCCGCCATCGCGCTGCGGGCTGAGGCCGGTGCCACCCGCGTGAAACTCGCAGGCACGCTGACCGCGAAAAAGGAGCGCATCACCCGCACGGGCAGCCGGATGCTCTGGGCAACCTTGTCCGACCAGCACGGCAGTTTCGAGGTCACTTTATTCTCCGAGGTGCTCAACCGGGTGCGGGAATTTCTCACCGAGGGCACCGCATTGTTGGTCACCGCCGATATCAAGATCGAGGCCGAGGCCCTGCGCATTACCGCCAGCGATGTCAGCCTGCTCGATGACGCCGCCGCCCGCGCCGGTGCCAGCCTGCGCGTCTTCCTCAACCGGATTGAGGCCGTACCGGATATCCGCGCTCTGCTGGACCGCGAAGGCAAAGGCCGGGGCCGGGTCAGCTTGGTGCCTGATACCGGTGCCGCGCACCCGCCGGACATCACGCTGCCCGGCCTTTTCAATGTCACACCAAAACTGGCCGAAGCCCTTAAATCGGTTGCGGGCGTGGCGCTGGTCGAGGATGTGTAACCCCCCACACACGCAAGTTTAAGGACATAATGTTGCCCCCAGTCTCCCGCCGTACGCTGCTGGCCAGCACCGCCGCCCTGATTGCCGCGCGGGGTCTTCCCGCCAGGGCCAGCCCCGCCAAATTCCCCCCTGTTGCGCCCGTACGCCCGGTTACCGAGACCCTGTATGGCGTGAAAATCACCGACCCCTACCGCTGGATGGAATCCGAAGATGCCGAATGGCAGCGATATGTCCGCGCCCAAGGTGCCTATACCGCCGCCATTCTGGACAAAATTCCGGGCCGGGCAGCACTCGCCGATACCATCGCCCACAACACCGGGGCCATCGTCGCGGTGGTCTCGCTGCAAACCGGTGGCGGAAGATTATTCACTGAAATTCGCCATGCGGGTGCCAATGTCTCAAAGTTATTCGTGCGCGACAGCCTGACCGGGCCCGACCGCAAACTTGTCGACCCCGACCAGTTCGCCGCCCCTGGCAGCCATGACGCGCTGGATTGGTGGGCAGCGTCCCCGGATGGCGGCCATGTGGCCATCGGCGTCTCGGGCGGGGGCTCCGAGCAATCGGTCCTGCATATCGTGAACACCGCCACCGGTGCCTTGA
>JAQNCU010000439.1 GCA_029077775.1 Acidocella sp.
GCGGCCGCGTCGCACGGCGAGGTAGAGGCGCGCATCGGCGAGTTGCTGGTCAGCTAGAGGGGTTGCGATAACCCCATCGAGTGGCGCGCGCGCTCGACCAGCGAGATGGAACTGAAACGAAATTGCGTCGGTCAACCGAACATAATGTTTCATGACTTCGAACATATTTGTCACCAGTGTTGGTCTTTGGCGCACACCATCGGGCGTTGCTCCAGCCTCGTTGGTCTGGAGAGACGCCATGCCGGCCCCTCGCCCGGCCTGATTGCCAAGGTCGGCCAGTGTCAGATCGACCAAGGACCGTGCCGCCAAATCCTCTTCCGCCAGGACGATCGGGTACGCCAGACAGTCCATGATTGAAAGAACGGCGCAACCGGCAAGTGGATGATCCTCACGCATCATCGCACAAAATGCTTTTCCAATCTGTCCTGTGATAGAGACGTCGTGATGGACCGGGCGCTCATGTGTCAGGATCAGGTCAACCCGATCGTCCAGCAGATCGGACAACAATGTGCGGGGCGTTCCAACCGCGACGCTGAACCGGACATGCGGATACCGGCTTTGGAAATCGACCATCATGCGTGGCAGGATTTCGATTGCTGCGGATTCGGCCGAGCCGAGCAGAACGTGCCCCCGCATTGGCCCGTTCAGTTCCTGCAGCGCATCCGCCGTATGTCGCAGATCGGCTAGAAAACGGCGAACATGCGAGGCGAAAATTTCGCCTGCGGCAGTCAAGGTGACGCCTTTTTGGTGGCGGTCGAATAAAGGCGTGCCGAGCTCGTGCTCAAGGTCGAGAATACGGCGATTGATCGCGGAGGAGGCGACGCGCATAGCTTCGGCAGCCCTGCGGATCGAACCATGACGGATGACCGCTTCAAAATAGACATAAAGCCGGGGCGGCATGATTTCCACGTTTGCTTTTTAAGCGGTCATGATACGAATGCAACGGGACATGGCGACAGCTGGCCGTGAAACCGGCCTGGGCTTTGGTTTGTTTTATGGTGCGTCACATAAGGGGCTGAGTTGATCAACGAGGGCGATGGGGCAGAGGTTTGCCCGACATTCGGCACAAACATCATGTGGTGCCGGACCGATAGCTGGAATTTTCTGTCGTTCGCGATCGGCATGTTGGCGGAAGCCTATGCGTTTGGCGTTGCCTCGGTCGCGACCGGTTGGGTCAGCATGCCACGATCGTTGCTATCGTTGTTGCTGGCCTGGGCGCCAATCTGGCTGATTATTGGCATTGCCATCGCCGGGCCGTTATCAGACCGGCTCGGCCGTAAACGGATGTTTTATATCACAATGGCTCTGTACGCGGCCGGTGGGGTTGGATTGTCGTTCAGCGATGGCTACGTCGGGATACTTGCGTGTCTCGCCGTTATGTTGCTGGCATCGGGCGGGGAGATGAATACCGTTTTGGTCGCCTCGCACGAACTGATGCCGCCACAGCATCGTGGCAAGGCCACAATGGCGGTGGTTAATTTTGTTTCGATCGGCGGACTTCTCCTCGCGATCGCCGCGTTTTCGTCGTCATATGCAGCGTCTGCCGTTCAACGCCATGTGGTTGGCGGATTTGCGGTGGGTATTATAGCTCTTCTGGTGTTTGTTCGTGGCAAAACACCGGAGTCACTTCGGTGGCTGTATCGGGTTGGTCGTGCAAGCGCGGTCAATGAGGCCAACACTTTTTATCCGGGTCAAGCTGCTGCGCGTATAGCCGTGATTGAAGAGGAACTGTCCAGAACCAATCTGGCGACATTGTCGTGGCGAAATAAGCTGGGCCAACGGGGGATTGGGCTCAAACTTCTATGCAGTATTATGATGTCGTTTAGTAACGCCGCAGGGTATGGGATGATTACCTATGTTGTCGGGCCGTATTTTTTTAAAAATTTAACCGATCAGATATTGCTTGCGGCCGGCCTTGCGGCGGTGTTGTCGGGTGTAATTTGCCTGGCTGGGGATGTGTTGAGCCGCCGTAAAACCTTGTTGGCCGGATATTTTGCGTGCGCCGCCATTAGCCTGATGATCCTGCTGACCCGCTCGTGGTGGCAGCTGGACGCTTTCCGGTTTCTTGGGTTGGTATTTGTGCTCAACATATTCATCAACGTCACTTATATCACGGAAGACACGTTCAAATCGGAAATCTGGCCAACTGCTGTTCGAGGCTCGATGACGGCGGTTGTTCGCTTCACGTCGATCGGGTTTTATGTCGTCACGATTTTCGCCACACAAGCTTTGACTATTGAAGCTTATCTTGCGTTCAACCTGGCGGTATGGCTGGCTGGTCTTGCGGCAGCGCTGCTTTGGTTGGTGTACGGCGTTGAAACCGGCAGCGGGGCGACATTGTGTGTCGCCTCCGGCGAGACTGCGCTATCGGGTTGAACATTGCGCAGGCGCAGACTTATTGGTGAGGGCCGCGCGTTATCACGTGGGCGGCGCTTCGCTGTGCAATGCGCTCGGTGCGG
>JAQNCU010000440.1 GCA_029077775.1 Acidocella sp.
ATGGCCCCAGGCAAAAATCGATGAACTTATGCCATGGTGCTGGAAACCGACAGCTACACCCTGACGCAAAAGTCAAAGCTAAATCATAGGGCCGCAAAGCATCGCTTACTTTCAGGACGTTTTTGAGGGCGAAGATGCGACCAAAGGAACCTCGCGATAGCGGCCAGCTTGACCTGCTTCGCTCGCGGCTCGATCAGATCATCGACACGGGACACGCGCTCGCCAATGCGAAGACCCAATTTGTCTGAAGTCAGCGTTCTTCACGGACGACTATTCCGCGACATAACCTACGACAGTAAAGCTCATGCCTAAGTCCACCGCCGGTCCCTTGATCAGCTATGCCCGCGTCTCCACTCAGGGCCAAGACCGCGCCTAGCAGCGCGCGACGTTGCGAGAGGCCGGTTGCACCCGGATTTTCGAGGAAAAGGTCAGCGGAGTAAAACGCGAGCGGCCCGAACTGGGGCGGCTGCTCGACCATCTGCGCACCGGCAGCGTGGTGACAGTCACACGCCTGGACCGGCTCGCCCGCTCCACCCGCGATCTGTTAGAAATCGCGGAGCGGATCAAGGAGGCCGACGCGGCGGAAAAGCTCGCTAGCATAGCCGACTTCGAACGCTCCCTTATCGTAGAGCGCACCAGCGCCGGCCGGATCTCGGCCAGGCCCACATGGCGGCATACATGGTTAATGTGGAGCTTTCGCAGCCTTATGCCGCGCCGCTCATACTGGCGCACCATTCAGCGGTTAGAAACTATAAGCCGCGCCAACATTCACGCCAAATTGCGTAGTGGTGCTGAGGGGTTCATAAAATCCACCGGAGCTGAGGGTTGGTTTGCTGCCCGCGTAATTAAAATGCTCCCAGTTGAGCGAGAGGAAGCCATGCAGCGGGCCCTGGATGGCATAATCCGCGCCCAGGGCCGCCCGCTCCTCGGCGGAGCCGCCCAGCCCATGGTTAAAGCCCACGCCATTGGCTACAATATGCCCGGCGAACAAGGCGAGCATCTCGGCGGTGCCGGAGAGTACGAGCCGTTGTGTCACCGGCACATCCAGCTTCACCCCGGCGCCGAGCAGCCCGGTGGTATATTGCTCATCCGTGCTGATTTGCCCTCGTCGGTCGATATTGCGGTTCCAGCTCTGGTAGCCGCCGGCCAGGAAGGGGATGAGTTCCATGCCCTGGCTCAGCGCGAACCCCATGCCAAGCCGCCCCTCGATACGCAAGAACACCGCCCGGTCGGTGGCGTCCACCGGTAGGCCAGAGGCCAGATAATGCCCACCATAGCGCAAGTTCCCGGCGGAGAGGTTAAGGGACATGGCGGAATAAAGCGCCGCATCGCGGAACAGCCCGGGTTGAGGCAGCAGCACGCTGGCCCCCACGCCGCCACCGCCGGAATAGCCGTTTTCATCGTCGCCCGTGCCGGGGCTGGCGTTTTCATGGTACTGCGTATGCATCGCACTCAAGCTGATATTCAGGTTGGTCTCAGCCGCCTGCACCGCGCGCTGCTTGGCTTCCAAGGCGCTGAGCGCAACATAGGGGTCGCTGCGGGGTTGTAAAATACTGTCCTGGCTGGCAACGCTTCCGGTGGAATCGGTGCTTTGCGTTGCCAGTCCAAGCGGCGGGGCGGCCACGCCAGAGAGGCTTTGCGCCCAGGCGCCTTGCGCGCTGAGCGCAAGGAGGGTCGTTACGGTAATACCGGCATCTCTTAAGCGCATTATTCTACTCCCAGCACAAATCCTTGATAGAAGGAGAACACTTGTTTTTGCAACCAGGCCGGAATTCGCAGATATCCGGCCAGATACTTCAATATTGCCTCCCTTCTTTGCCTTGAGGTACACTTCAAGCCGCAGGCGCTTTTGCCATCGAACGTAGAAAAACCAGGCGGAAGACCAAGCAGATCGCCGATGATGCCGCACCCGCGCCCGCTCGGCCGGGGCGGCTGTAAGTGAGGGCGGCCCTTGTTTATATCTCAATTGAGATACATAATAAAGGAACGACATCAGGAGAAACGACGATGGCCGCTCCGACATCGATGCTCCACATCCGTGTAGACGATAAGCTCAAGGCCGACGCGGTGGAAAAGCTCGCTAGCTTTGGCCTGACCGTCTCGGATGCTGTGCGCATCCTGCTAACCCGTGTCGCCAAGGAGGGCGGCTTGCCGGCCGGCCTGACGGCCGACCCGGAAGCCCATGACGCATGGTTCCGCGCTAAGGTGCGGGAAGCCCTGGCCGATACTCGGCCGAAAGTACCGCATCAACAGGTGATGGACGAGGCGCAAGCGTTGATCAACAGGAAGCGCCGTGCCCGAGCTTGAATGATCGGAAGCGGCTCGTGCCGACCTGCTTGCCATTGTCGATTACATTTCGGACGCCAACCCGGACGCGGCTCAGCGCCTAAAGGACGACATCGAGGCGAAGGTCGCAAAGCTGACAGAGTTTCCAAGGCTTTACCGGCCGGGGAGAATT
>JAQNCU010000441.1 GCA_029077775.1 Acidocella sp.
AATATCCGCCGCGCCGTTCTTGTGGGTACCTCCCGTGGGCCACTAGACATGGTCAGCGTGGAGGGCGGGCGGAAGCTGCGCACCACCTGGGGCGAACTGGCGTGGCAGCTCGGCGGTGCCGCAGCATACGACATGATCGCGGAGAACGACGCCAGTGGGATTGCACCTGGCTCGAATCTGCTGGAGGCGATTTTCCGGAAATGCGCGCCTTGCCTCATTTTGATTGATGAATGGGTGGCTTATCTGCGCCAAATTTACCGCGTGGATGGCCTGGCCTCAGGGTCGTTCGACAGCAATCTCTCCTTCGTTCAATCGCTCACGGAGGCGGTCAAAGCCAGTCCGGGCACGTTATTGGTGGCCTCGCTACCAGCTTCACAGATTGAGGTTGGCGGCGAAGGTGGCCAGGAAGCTCTGGCCAGACTTAAGCAGACCTTTTCGCGCGTTGAATCGTCATGGCGGCCAGCCTCACAGGAAGAGAGCTATGAGATTGTGCGGCGGCGGTTGTTCAGGGAGATTCCCGGCGACAAGTTCCATCATCGGGATAATACGCTAAAGCAATTTGCCAAGCTCTATCGGGAAAACAGCGGCGAATTTCCGCAGGGTTGTGCGGATGAGGATTATCGGCGGAAGCTGGAAAAAGCCTATCCGATCCACCCAGAGCTGTTCGACCAACTTTATACAAGCTGGGGATCGCTCGAAAAATTCCAGCGGACGCGCGGTGTGCTGCGGTTGATGGCACAGGTTATCCATGAGCTTTGGATGAACGGAGATCCATCGGTCATGATTATGCCCGGCAATGTGGCAGTCAGTTCGCCGCGCGTAGAGCCAGAATTGCTGCACTACCTTGATGTCAGCTGGCAGTCGATTATTGCCGCCGATGTCGATGGTGCTGCGGCAACCCCGTACAAGATCGATCAATCTGCCCCGAACTTGAACCGTTATTCTGCAACGCGCCGCATTGCCCGTGCCATTTTCATGGGTACGGCGCCAACGCATCAGCAGCAAAATAAGGGGTTGGACGATAAACAGATCAATCTGGGGGTCGTACAGCCCGGAGAGAAGCCATCCATATTCAGCGATGCGCTGCGGCGGCTGGCTAATCAGGCCAAATTTATGCACGCTGATATGGGCCGCTACTGGTACTCCATGTCGGCCAGCCTCAACCGCATTGCGGCTGATCGCGCGGGACAGCTTGAGGATGCGCTGGTTCTTTTGACGATCGATAACGAGCTCAAGAAATACATTAACGGGATCGCGGATCGGGGCCATTTTAATGCGGTGCAAGTGGCACCGGCTTCATCGGCTGAGGTGCCCGATGAGGCGGGGGGCGTCCGCGCCGTGGTATTGGGTATCGCCCATCCACACAGTGGCCGTGATAATTCTGAGGCGATGGCTGAAGCTAAGGACACCTTGATGCAGCGGGGTAATGTCCCGCGCGTTTATCGCAACATGCTGGTATTCTTGGCCGCTGAAACTCGCCAACTTGACCATTTGAAAGATGCTGTGCGGTCTGCCATGGCATGGGGAGAAATCGTTCGAGACGCAGGAAGGCTAAATCTCCCGCCCAGCGACGTCGGGCTTGCCACGGCAAAGTTGACCGAAGCCAAAGAAACGATGAAGACCAGGCTGAAAGAAACATGGTGCTATCTGATCTACCCGGTACAGGAGAGTGCCCAAGCTGAGGTTGAATGGGTTTCTGGTAAGATTTCCGCCCAGGATGGCGTGCTATCTCGCGCCAGCAAGAAGCTGGTCAGCGACGAAGGGCTCCTGCCTGAGCTGGGGCCGACACGTCTAGATCGTGACCTTCAAAAATATATTTGGAATGGCAAGGGACATCTCTCGCTCAAGGACCTTTGGGAATATCTAAACCGCTACCTTTATCTGCCGCGGCTCAAAAACCAATCCGTGCTAGTTAAGACCGTGCAATCAGCTGTGGCGGGCATGATTCCTGGGCCCTTTGCTTGTGCCGAACGCTGGGATGAAAAAACGCGAATCTATCTCGGCCTTGCCATCGACAAAGCCCCTCATGCGCATGTGGTCATCGACAGCGACAGCGTCATCGTGAAGGCTGCGGTAGCAGAAGCTCATCGACCGAAAATAGTTCCTACCTCGACTGATGGGGGGGACGTTGTGGATCTGCCGCCCACTGAGGTGCCGCCACGTGGCGAGGGCGATGCAGGCTCGCCGCCGCCTGCAGTGGAGAAGAAACCGACACGCTTCTTTGGAACGGTGATGATTTCCTCGGAACGCCCGGCTCGAGATATTCATCAAATCGTAGAAGCAATCGTTGAGCAATTGACCACCATTCCCGGTAATCAGGTGACATTAAAACTGGAAATCGACGCGGAAGTGCCTTCCGGGCTTGATCGGACCAAGGTGCGGACATTGATCGAGAACGCCAATACACTGGGCTTTTTGGATAAGGAGGTGCGTTGACTATGGGCTGACACCAGTATC
>JAQNCU010000050.1 GCA_029077775.1 Acidocella sp.
ATGCCGAATTATTCGCCTGGGTGGAGGGCCGCGCGCCACGCCCGCAACCCGGCCACGCGCCGGTCTTCCGCCCGGTAATGCTCGCCCACCCGCTGGAGACCGAAAATCTCGACTCCCTAGACTGGCAGGCCACCCGCGCCGAGTGGAAATATGACGGCATCCGCGTGCAGTTGGTCAGCAGCCCTGCGGGACGGCGGCTTTATTCCCGCAACGCCGAGGACATCTCGGATGCCTTTCATGAGATCATCGCCGCGATGGATGTGCACGCCACGCTGGACGGCGAGCTGCTGGTGATCCGCGATGGCGAGATCGCGCCCTTTGCCGATTTGCAACGGCGCCTGGGGCGCAAGGCCGTGAGTGCCGCCACGCGCGCGCAATACCCGGCGGGGATTATGTTGTACGATATATTGTTCGACGGCCCCGAGGATCTCCGCCCGTTCAGCTTCGATGCCCGCCGCGCCCGGCTGGAACACTGGTTCGCCATGCATCATCCGCCGCGCATGAGCCTCTCGCCCTTGCTGGCCTTCACCACGCGCGAAGACCTCGCCGCATTGCGCGCAACCGCGAGCACCGGCGCGATCGAGGGGCTGATGCTGAAGGACGCTCAATCCCCCTATCTCGCGGGCCGCCCCAGGGGGCTGTGGTGGAAATGGAAGCGCGACCCGCGCAGCCTGGATGCCGTGCTGATGTACGCCCAGCGCGGGCACGGCAAACGATCATCGTATTATTCCGACTATACATTCGGGGTCTGGGCCGAATCCGGGGAGCTGGTGCCTGTGGCCAAAGCCTATTCAGGCTATACCGATGCCGAGCTGACCATGATCGACCGCTGGGTCCGCGCCCACACCATCACCCAATACGGCCCGGTGCGGGAAGTGGAAAAATCCCTGGTCTTCGAGTTAGGGTTCGATGCCGCCCAGGCTTCGCCCCGGCATAAATCGGGCGTGGCCTTGCGGTTTCCGCGTATTTTGCGCCTGCGGCCCGACAAATCCGCCGATCAGGCGGACAGGCTGGCCAGCATCCTCGCGATTATACCACCATGAACAGGGCCGACAGGCTGGCCACCACCAGCACCGCCCAGGTGAGCAAAGCGCCCCCCGCGCGCAGCGGGTTGGGGGCGGGCATGGCGAGGCCGAACGGGTGCAGCGCCCGCGCCAGGACCAGGCTGCCCGCCAGCCCGAACACCAGATCATGCGACGCCCCGGCAGCCTCCAGCCCGCCGATCAAAATCAAACATAGTGGCACATATTCGATGAAATTCCCATGCATCCGTATCGCCATAAACAAAGGCGAGCCCTCAGGCGCCCCGGCATCGTCGCCGAGCATGACGCGCAATTTCAACCGGTAACGCACGACATTCACGGTCAACGCCATATAGATAAGGCCGAGCAGCCCCGCCGTGCCGAGCGTAATGGGCGTATGGATCATTTGGGGTTTCCTATCTGATTATACGCCCGCATTGCGACCGGTCGGGCATTTAATCAAGAGCGGCCCGGGCGTGATATCGCCCGCGCGCTCCACACTCGCAACGATCCCGCGCAGATGCTTCGCGGCCTTCACAAAGGCCCGGTCGAGGTCCGGGCGGTCTGGATAATGCCGGGCAATCGCCGCACCGGCATAGCGGCACGGCACGTTCTCGCCTTCATTAACCAGCACGGCGCCTTCCCCAAAAAACAAGCGGCTACCCCAGGCCAGCCTGGTGAAATCGGCAATGCCCGAGATCAGTACATTCGCGCCGATCCAACCCGGATCGATCTGCGGCACATCCATAATCTGCGCGATCCGCGCCAGTTCTTCAGCCGAGACCAGCGAGATCTGTCGGCCGGAGCGTATGATCTCGCCGCGTTTGAACCAGGGCTCGCGCGCCCCGGCGGGCCGGATGAAGCCATAATGCCGGTCGCCAGGAATGCCCTGGAGGTCCACCGTCAGGCTGCCAGCCCCGCACGTCTCGAACCGCGCCACATCCGGCGTTGCATAAACCGCGCAGACGATACCGTTATGCGTGCCCATGTAAGCCTATCCGGCGGCTTTCAATTTCGGCTTTGGCTTTGCGGTCGCTTTTGTTTTGGACTTGGTCTTTAGGTTGGCTTTCGCCGCCGGGCGGGCTTTTGGCTTGGCCTTGGGCGGCGCGTCTTTCACCATCGCCGGGGGTTTCGCCCGCGCCGCCGGTTTTTTCGCAGCGCCCTTTTTGCCCTTGGGTAGCATGACCTTGCCCTTCTCGGCCAACAACGCCACCGCCTGGTCCAGCGTTACCTCGGTCAGCTCCACCCCGCGCGGCAGGTTCGCCACCATATTGCCCCATTGCGCATAAGGGCCAAACCGCCCTTTACGCGCCACCACGGGGGCGGCATCCTTCGGGTGGTCACCCAGGCTGCGGATGGAATCCTGTTTTTTGCCGATCAGATCCATCGCCCGGTTCAGCCCGACATGCAGCACATCGTCGTCGCGGTCGAGCGAGGCGAAAATCGCCCCCATTTTCACATAAGGCCCGAAGCGGCCCACCCCAGCCTCGATCTTCTGGCCTGATTCCGGGTGCAGCCCGACGAGCCGGGGGAGTGAGAGCAACCCCAGCGCATCCTCCAGCGATAACGCCCCAGCATCCATGCCCTTGGTCAGCGAGGCGCGTTTCGGCTTGGCCTTTTTATCCGCCGGGTCAGGCTCGCCCTGTTGCACATAAAGCCCATAAGGTCCGCGTTTGAGCGTGATCTCCTCGCCGGTCTCCGGGTTATTGCCCAGCATCCGCATCCCGTCTTTCAACGTGTCATCCGGGTCCTCGCCGCCATCGATGGCGAGCTTGCGGGTGTATTGGCAGGCGGGGTAATTCGAGCAACCGATAAAGCTGCCATAGCGCCCCAGCTTCAGCCCGATCCGCCCGGCGCCACAGGCAGGGCATAAGCGCGGGTCGCTACCATCCTCGCGCACGGGGAAAAAATGCGGCCCGAGATCGGCATCCAGCGCGTCGATGACATCGGAGATTTTCAAATCCTTGGTCTGCGCCACAGCCTCGGAAAAATCGGTCCAGAAGGCGCGCAGAACGTCGCGCCATTGGATATTGCCCTCGGCGATTTCGTCGAGTTGTGCCTCCAACGCCGCGGTGAACCCGGTATCGACATAACGCGCGAAAAAACTCGTCAGGAAGGCCGTCACCAGCCGCCCGCGATCCTCGGGGATAAAGCGCCGTGCCTCCAGCCGCACGTAATTGCGGTCGCGCAGCACGGTCAAAATCGAGGCATAGGTCGAGGGCCGACCGATCCCCAGTTCCTCCATTTTTTTGACGAGCGAGGCTTCGGAATAGCGCGGCGGCGGCTGGGTGAAATGCTGGGTCGCGTCCACTCTGGCGGTTTTGATCGCGTCATTTTTTGAGACCGGCGGCAAAATCCGCGCATCGTCATCATCCGATGCCGCATCATCAAGGTCTTCGCGGTATAACTTCAGAAACCCATCGAACGCCAGAACCGAGCCCGTGGCGCGCAAAATCTGGCCCTGGCCATCGGCCATATCCACCGCCGTCTGGTCCAGCTCCGCCGCCTGCATCTGGCAGGCCATGGCGCGTTTATAGATCAACTCATAAAGCCGCGCCTGTTCCGATGACAGCATTTTGCCCACCCGGGCAGGCTTCAGCGTGATATCGGTCGGGCGAATGGCCTCATGGGCTTCCTGCGCGTTCTTGGTTTTTGAGATAAACTCGCGCGGGGCCACGGGCACATAATCCGGGCCAAACTCCGCCTTGATCTGCCCGCGAATGGCGGCCACCGCCTCCCGGGCGAGCTGCACGCCATCGGTCCGCATATAGGTGATCAGCCCCACCGTCTCGCCGCCGATATCTATGCCCTCATAAAGCTGCTGGGCAAGGCGCATGGTCTGCTGCGAGGAAAACCCGAGCTTGCGGCTGGCCTCTTGTTGCAGGGTGGAGGTGATAAACGGCGGCGGCGGGTTCCGCTTGGTGCGTTTTTTGTCAACGGCGGTAACGGTAAATCGGCCCGCCTGCACGGCGGCCTTCGCGGCCAGCGCCTTGGCCTCGTCGTTCAGGTCGAACTGGTCGAGTTTTTTGCCCGCAAAATGCGTGAGCCGGGCGGGGAAGGGCGCACCGCTGGGGCTTACCATGCCTGCCTCGATGGTCCAGTATTCGCGCGCCTTGAAAACCTCGATCTCGGCCTCGCGCTCGCAGATCAAGCGCAACGAGACCGATTGCACGCGCCCGGCGGAGCGGCTGCCCGGCAATTTGCGCCATAACACCGGCGAGAGCGTGAAGCCCACCAGATAATCGAGCGCCCGGCGCGCCAGATACGCCTCGATCAATGGCTGGTCGAGCGCGCGCGGTGCCGCCATGGCGGCCTTCACGGCGGATTTGGTGATCTCATTAAAGGTCACGCGCAGGACATTGATGCCCTTCAGTGCGTTTTTATCCTCCAGCATCCCGCGTACATGCCAGGATATCGCCTCGCCCTCGCGGTCCGGGTCGGTGGCCAGGTACAGGGTTTTCGCACCCTTAAGCGCCCGCGCGATCTCCCCCATATGCTTGGTGCCGCGCTCATCGGCCTCCCAGGACATCGCGAAATCTTCCTCGGGGCGCACCGAGCCATCCTTGGGCGGCAGATCCCGCACATGCCCGAAAGAAGCGAGAACCTTGTAGTCATCGCCCAGATATTTGTTGATGGTCTTGGCCTTGGACGGGGATTCGACGACGACGATATCAGTCAAGAACCGTTCCAATCATGGGTTTCAACGCGGACCACCCGGTTGCCGGGCAGGGTTTCCACCCCGCCTGCGAGTTCAATCTCAAGGAGAACCGCCAAAACGGCGGCGTGCGACAAGTGGCAGCGCCGGGCGATCTCGTCAACTGCGACCGGTTCGGCCCCGATCAAGGGGGGAATGTCCCGCCTGGCGCGCGCGATGACGGCCAGATCAACCTCGCTTTGCCCCTTGAATGCCATAGCGGGCTCGGCAAACCCTGGCAGCGCGGCACCGGTATGGGGCCGAACACTGGGCAGGTTCTCGAATATATCCGCCGCCGTCTCAGTCAGATGCGCGCCCTGGCGGATCAGATCATTCGCCCCGGCTGAGCGCGGGTCCAGCGGCGAGCCCGGCACCGCGAAAATCTCCCGCCCGGCCTCATTGGCCAGCCGCGCGGTGAGCAGCGAGCCGGAGCGTGAAGCCGCCTCGATCACCACCAGCCCGCACACCAGCCCGGCGATAATCCGGTTACGCTTGGGGAAATGCCGCCCCTGCGGCGCGGTGCCCAACGGGGCCTCGGCGATCACCACGCCAGACTCCGCAACGCGCGCCTGCAAAGCGGCGTTCTCGGGCGGGTAGGGCTGGTCGAGCCCGCCCGCCACCACGGCGATGGTCCGGCCCGTGCGCAATGCGCCCTGATGCGCCGCCGTGTCGATCCCGCGCGCGAGGCCGGAGACCACGATCAGCCGCACCGCCAGTTCCGCCGCCAGAGTCTCGGCGATGCGCAGCCCGTTGGCCGAGGCATTGCGCGCCCCCACCACGCCGATGCCGGGTGCCGCCAACAAAGCAGCATCGCCCAGCATGGCGAAGGCGGCGGGCGCGTCCGCCAATGTCGCCAGATAGGCCGGGTAATCCGGATCGCCCAGAAACACCATGCGCCCGCCCAGCCGGGATAACGCCGCCATCTCGCGCTCAGCCCAGGCGCGGGTGGGAATGTTCAGCGCCGTCTGCCGCCCCCCGGCGCGGGCCAGGCCGGGCAGGGCGTCCAATGCGTCCTCAACCCTTGCAAACCGCGCCATCAGCCGCCGGTAGGTCACAGGCCCCACGCTCTCCGTGCGGATCAGGCGCAGCCGGTCTATTGGGTCATTCACGATGCGGGGGCCGCTTTGCTCCCGCCGATTTTCGGCTCGGTGCCAGCGCGCAGCCGCGCGATGTTGGCGCGATGCTTCCAGATCACGAGTGCCGCCATGATCAGCACCAGCAGACAGCTCTGCCAGGATTGCAAATACAGGGCCGCGAAGGGGGCAACCGCAAAGGCCGCCAGGGCTGCCAGCGACGAATAGCGAAACACCAAAGCCGTGATGAGCCAGACAGCGCAGCATGAAGCGCCGATCGGCCAACCCAGCCCGAGGAGCACGCCGAGCCCGGTTGCCACACCCTTGCCGCCCTTAAAACGCAGCCAGACAGGGAATAAATGCCCGAGAAGTACCGCCAGAGACGCCAAAAACACCCCGCCATGACCATAATCGCGCACCAGCAGCACTACGACAGTGCCTTTTAATGCGTCCAGGACCAAGGTTGCGGCAGCCAGCCCCTTATGCCCCGTGCGCAGCACATTGGTCGCACCGATATTGCCGGATCCGATGGCGCGAATATCGCCCAGCCCGGCAAACCTGGTCAGCAACAGGCCGAACGGGATCGAGCCCAGCAGATACGCATCGAAGCCGATAAAAAAAATCATCCCCACACCCGTATGCCTGCTTTCCAGGTGCCGAGCACCAGCCCCTCCAGCGCCCGCCCGTCAAAGGGTGTGTTTTGCGCTTTACCCGGCAATTGCCCCGCCACCACGCGCCAGGACCGCGCCGGGTGGAACAGGCATAAATCCGCCGGGCGGCCACGCAGAATGCGCCCGCTTGCCACCCCCAGCCACGATGCCGGGCGGGATGTGAGCAGCCCCAAGGCTTGCGCGAGATTTAAGCCGCCTGATTGCACCTGGGCCAAAGTCACCCCCAGCAAGGTGGCCAGCCCGGCGCCGCCCGGCGCGGCATCGGCAAAGGGCAAACGCTTGTCATCCGCATCGCGCGGCTGGTGGTCTGAGGCGATGGCGTCGATGGTGCCGTCAGCTAAGCCTGCCAGCACCGCCCGCCTGTCCTCATCGGCGCGCAAAGGCGGTGAGAGCTTGGCATAGGTCCGGTAATCGCCGATCGCGGTTTCGTTCAGGTCGAAATAGGGCGGGGCAGTATCGCAGGTCACAGCCAGCCCCCGGTCTTTGGCCTGGGCGATCAGCGTCAGCGCCTGCCGGGTGGAAATATGCGCGAAATGCACCGCCCCGCCGGTTAACGCCGCGAGCGTGATGTCGCGCGCCACGCAAATGGCCTCGGCACAGGCGGGAATGGCGGGCAGGCCCATCCAGCTCGCCCTGGCGCCCTCGGTCGCCGCCCCACCGGCGGCAAGGTCGGCATCTTCCGGGTGCTGGACGATGCGCATCCCAAACCCGCGCGCATAGCTAAGCGCCTGGCGCATCAGGCGCGTACCGCCAATGGTCCGCTGGCCATCGGTGAAGGCAATTGCCCCCGCATCGCGCAGCAGCCCGTATTCCGCCAGTTCCGCCCCCCGGCAGCCGCGCGTGGCCGCGCCATAGGGCAGGAGGCTCAGGCTGCCGGTCTCTACCCCACGCGCGACGATGGAGCGCACCATGGCCGGGTCATCCACCGGCGGCGCTGTATCGGGCAGCACGGCGATGGTGGTGATCCCGCCCGAAGCCGCCGCCTGCGCGGCGCTGGCGATGGTCTCGCGATACTCGAACCCCGGCTCCCCCAGGCTGGCCCGCATATCAACCAGACCGGGGCACAAGACCGCGCCCGTGGCCTCGATGATCTCGCACCCCTCGGGCACGCCCAGGCCAAGCCCAAAATCCGCGATCAGCCCGTTTTCAACCAGCAGATCGCCCTCGGTCAATTGTTCCGTTGCGCCGTCCAGATATCTGATGTTACGAAATAAAATCATCGGTTATTGCCTTTGGCCAGGCTCTCCAGCACCGCCATGCGCACCGCCACGCCCATTTCGACCTGTTCGCGGATCACCGAGCGCACCGGGTCATCGGCGATATCGCTGTCGATCTCCACACCCCGGTTCATCGGCCCCGGATGCATCACCAACGCATCGGGCGCGGCATGGCTGAGCTTGGCGCGGTCCAGGCCATAAAAATTGAAAAACTCCCGGGCCGAGGGCACCAAACCCGCGCTCATGCGTTCCTTTTGCAGGCGCAGCGCCATCACGATATCAGCCCCCGACAATCCGGCTGCCATATCATGGAACACGGTGACGCCCAGCCCCTCGATCCCGGCGGGGATGAGCGTCGGCGGCCCGACCAGGCGGACGAAATTTCCCATCATGGTCAACAGCAAAATATTGCTGCGCGCCACGCGTGAATGCGCGACATCGCCGCAGATCGCCACAATGAGGCCGGATATCCGCCCCTTGTGCCGCCGGATGGTCAGCGCGTCCAGCAGCGCCTGCGTCGGGTGCTCATGTGTGCCATCACCCGCATTGATCACCGCCGCATCGACCTTCTGCGCCAGCAAAGCGGGCGCGCCGGAGCGGTTATGGCGCACCACCAGCAGGTCACAGTTCATTGCGTTCAGCGTGGCGGCGGTGTCCAGCAGGGTCTCGCCCTTCGTCACCGATGACGTGGCGACGGACATATTGATGACATCCGCCCCCAACCGCTTGCCGGCAAGCTCGAAGCTCGTCCGCGTACGGGTTGAATCCTCGAAAAACAGGTTTACCAGCGTACGCCCGCGCAAGGCATCACGCTGGGTTTTGCCGGAGCGGTTGAGCAACACGTAACTCGCCGCCAGATCGAGCAATGAGGTCACCGAGACCGGGTTCAACCCCTCGATACCAAGCAGATGCCGGGAATATGCCATTAAAACCCGCTTAGACCACATCCGCCCGGCATGTGGGAAGCCCCGGCGCATTGAACGAACCGCGATGACCGTACATATTATGACGTTCCGGCTTACGAAGGAGCGGTTATGAGGAAATTTCTTACATTCAGTGCTTTGTTGGGCGGTTCGGTGTTCAGTTTGGCGGGTTGCGCGTCACTGCCGTTTTTCGGCCACCCGGCTGCCACCGCGCCCGCGACCCCAGTATTTTTCCAACCTGCCTCAGCCGCACTCGATGGCCCCGCTTTGGCCGCCGTGAAATCCGCCGCCACCGCCGCCATGGGTAAACCAGATGCCGAGGTGATTGTGGTGGGGGCCGCCGACTCCGTGGGCAACACCGCCGCGAACAAGCTGCTGGCCGCGTCTCGGGCCGATGCGGTGGCCGCGGCACTCAGCGCCGATGGTGTTGCGAAATCAAGGATATATGCGGAGAGTGCAGGGGTGGCGGCCTCACCCACGCCAACCGGGATCCCCGCGCAATTCGCCCGCCGCGCGATGATCCGTATTCAGTAAACGCGCGGGGTTGGTGGGGCGGCCGCGCGAAAAAATCCTCGCGCGGGGTTGGTGGGGCGGCCGCGCGCCAACAAAGGTTCTGATTTAAGCTGGGATGTTGCGGTAATTTCGCCCTGGCTCGGCGTAATAACGCCGCTTTTCGGCGAGTAAACGCTGGTCGGCCCGCCGCACGGTTGCCTCCAGCGTTTCACCCGGCTCGCTTGTGGCCAACCCGTAAGATAATTCCAGCGTCACGGCGGCATTAAAATGATTGTTCAACGCCACGAGCCGCTCGATCTCGATCTGGAGCAGCTTGCCCGCCTCAGGCCCCGACCCTGGCATCAGCACCGCGAATTCATCGCCGCCGATGCGCGCGACCGTGCAGGGTTTTTCCACCGCCTGGCCCAGCACCTCACCGGCGCGGCGCAGCAACGCGTCACCCGCATGGTGGCCACGTTCATCATTGACGGTTTTCAACCCGTTCAAATCCATCACGATCACCGTGACCGGCATCTGCCCCCGGCGCTGAATCCGCGCCAGCTCGTCGATGTAGAAGGTTCGGTTGCACAACCGGGTCAGCACGTCATGGCTGCCGAGATATTCGAGATAGATCTCCGCCTTGCGGCGCGCGGTGATGTCGGTCAGCGCAATCTGGGCCAGATCCCAGTTCTTCTCGTGCCCCGGCAGCACCGAGAATTGCAGCATAAGGTATAAAGCCTCGCCATCCAGCCGGTAATTCACCACCTCCCGCAGTTGGAATAACCGCCCCTCCCACAAGTCAATAAGCTGCTCGCGGAAGCGGCTTTGCATCTCGTCGCGGAAGATCAGGCCCAGCGCGCCCAGCAAATCCTCCCGGCTGGTCGCGCCGAACAGCTCCAGGGTCCGATGATTGACGTCGATCACCCGGATTTCCGCCATGCAGCGTTCTATGAATTCCGGGTGCACATCGGTGAACACCCGTAAATCCGTGATGCCCTGGAACCTCAGGTCATCCAGCAGCGCCTTGATCGCCGAGAAATCCTCGACCCAGAGTGAAACGGGGGAGTGCGCGAACAGCCCGTTGGCATATTCGGTGCGCGCCGCCAGCGCCCGGCGCGCTTCCTCTCGCGCGGTGACATCGTCGATCACCACCAGCACGCGCGCCCAATCGGCCTCGTGCCCCGGCAGTATGACGCCCCGGATCTCGATATCCATGCGCCGGCCGCCCAGGCTGTAATTCACGCTCTGGCCAAAAAATGTCGCGCCGGATTGCCAAAGCTGCACCAGTTCACCGGCCAGCCCCGCGAAAGTATCGTCACGCAGGATGACCGCCAGATTGGCCACCAGCGTTTCCCTGTCCGGGGCCTCGAACAGCCCGAGCGTGCGGCGGTTGACCTCCAGCACCCGCAGGCTGGCGGCGCATTGCGCCAAATGGGTGGGTGAGGCGGCAAAATGCGCCGCGAGGTCTGTAATGCCGTCTGCCCGCCAGCCATCGAACAGGGTTTTCAGCGCGCTGTAATCTTCGAGCCACAGCGACACCGGCGCATGTTCAAAACTGCCGCGGGCCCAATCAGGGTTGATTTGGTGAGGGATGATGTCGGGTTCGCTCATATCTGCTATCTGGAACGCACCGCGCCGGTTGTCGAAGTTTCTTTCGATCTAAAAATCGCAGAATCAATATTATGGAAAGAAACGAGGCGATTATATACTTGACATAAGTACTACTAAATGTAGAATGGTCGGCAAGGAGTTTTGCCATGACCGCCGATCTTACAGACCCTATGTTTACGGATGAAAACGCAGCCCGCGTGGCTCTTGAAGCGATACGCTGGCCGTCCGGGCCAGTTTGCGCGCATTGTGGCAGCACTCAGAAGATTGGCGCGGTTAACGGCAAGTCTCATCGGCCCGGCCTGTACTATTGCGGTGATTGCAAAGGCCAGTTCACCGTGACTGTCGGCAGCGTCTTTGAGCGGTCTAAAATCCCTTTGACCAAGTGGCTCCTAGCCACACACCTGCTTTCTGCTTCCAAAAAGGGCATGTCATCACATCAGCTTCACCGGATGCTAGGTGTTACCTACAAAACCGCGTGGTTCATGTCCCATCGCATAAGAGAAGCTATGGCACCCCTTGATAATGCAAAAAAGCCGATGGGCGGGACCGGGAAAATTGTGGAAGCCGACGAAACCGAGATCACCCCGTCCCGCAAAACCTGGAAAGCGACCCGCATCAAACGGTCCCAGAATACCCGTTTCGTGGCCTTGATTGAGCGGGGCGGCTCTGTCCGTTCCAAGGTCATTGACGAACGCGGTATGGGGCAGGTCCGCCAGGCCGTCCGTGAAAACCTTGCCCCCGGCACAATCCTGCACACAGACGGCGCTCAGGTTTACAAGCTGCTCATGCCCATCGGCCAGCACGAGGCCGTTGACCACAAAACGGCCTTTGCCCGCGACAGTAATAATGGCCGGGTGCATACCAACAGCGCAGAGGGTTATTTCAGCATCTTCAAGCGCGGGCTTGTCGGCACCTATCAGCATATTGGCGAACAGCATCTTGCCCGGTACCTTGCCGAGTTCGACTTCCGCATGAACAACCGGGCCAAGCTGGGCATTAACGATGCCATGCGCGCTGCCATCGCACTTAAAGGTGCCGAGGGTAAGCGCTTGACTTATCAACAAACTAATTCAGTGCGTTTATCGTAAGAAACGCTCTACGGGGCTGTTTTCTTCACGCGCTTTGCGACCGGAACCTTTGCCGCCGGATCAGCTTTCTTTCGACTTTTCGCGGCCTGAGGAGGAGCCTTAGCGTGCTGCTGCGGGGGCATAGTTAGAAGATTCCGCAAAGTGTCGGTGCGGCGTTGCGCGGCTTCGTCTGGCGGGTATTGTTCGGTTTCACTCATTTTCTGGCGTCCTTTAACAAAACATAAGCGCAAAATGCACGCTTATCCTTCGTAGAGCAGGCGAGGAATTTATCCATTGCGTCAGAAGACAACACAATATCTGCAAAAACTTGAGATTTAGAGCGTAGTGACGAATTCAGTATTTTGGGGATTCCGGCGCGGCAAGAAGTCTGATTCAAGACTGATTTTTGAGGATCAGCTTGATGATACGGGATGTTGATGCACTTCGC
>JAQNCU010000051.1 GCA_029077775.1 Acidocella sp.
GGTCATCGCCACTGGCCTCCAAAACCCAGCCAACAGCTTGAATCAGAAAATCAAACGATCCGGAATCCCCTGCGATTCACTTATACGTCATCGCGCTCTAGATCGGCATTCACCGGCGAAGCCGAGAGGCGCTCTTTTTGATCTTCGCCAGCAGGCGGGCCTGGGCGCCCTTGAGCGGCTTTGGCTAGGGCTATAGCCCCAAAGCCGCCAGGCCGCCCTTACACGCCGTCCTCGCTTGCCAAAATGGCTGATCAACGGCGGGGGGCAGCATCCCCCTGGTTTGCCCGAATCAGATTGCAGGGATCAACTGCCAGGGCTTCCGCGATCTGGCCCAGCACCGTCACGCTGACGGATACCTTTGACCGTTCAATGGCCCCCACATAGCGAGAGCTGATTCCTGCCTTATCGGCAAGCTCTTCCTGCGTGAGCTGCGCCTCCTGACGCAGCCGCCAAAGATTTCTCGCCACGACCTCCTTTAAGTCCATGGCGTATCTGGCTATGGACAGGAACGATGTTTCCAGGAACGATTGTTCCTATTCGTCGTTTTACCTGGCAATCATAGGGCATGGTTGCGCCAATCACGGTGGGGGCAAAACTGTTACAGAAATTGAGGCCGATGAGGAATATCTTCCTTGCCCTGCTAGGCGTGCTCATGGCCGGGAGCTTGGGGTCGGCTCACGCAGACCCATTGCCTGCGGTAGACCCGGCGGGAGAGCAGTTTCTCGAAGCCGTTCTGGTTAATGACGCGGTGACGGACTACTCAGGCGGACAGTCACTCCTCTCGTGGGGTTCAAAGCCCATACTCGCTGTAACCGCCCGGGCGTATTTTGCCGACTATCAAAGTAATCAAATAGCCGCAGACCAAAAGTACCAGAATAAAGCCATTGCCATTAGCGGCACCATCGACTCGGTCAATAATGACCAGCTAAACGGCCCTTATGTTTCTTTCACCGTCGATGGCCTCGGCAACTGGGTTTATGCTTACCTTGACCCCAGTGCTATGTCTGAGGCGGCATCCTATAATGCCGGGCAGACTGTTACTCTTTTTTGTGTTTCGGCCGGTATTCTTGTGGAGATCCCTCAGCTTAAACAGTGCGTCGGCAAGCAGACATTAACAGTCGTATTACATCAAGAAATACACGGAGCACTGGAAAGCTGGCTGACCGGGGGACCGTTCCCTTATGGGGATGACGTAAAAACAAAGGGCATCTTTCTTCTGGTTTATGAGGGCGGGAAGACTTTAAACCCAGATGATCCAAGTTCTGATCCAAGCCAAATCATGTCTGACCAACAACGGTTTACTCGGATATTTCAGCTTGCCGTTAAAAACCCTGATACGAAGGCTGACGCAGCCTTCGTGGGTCTGCCTTTGAAATCCTCTCATGGTCCTCAAGTTTCAACAGGTTCACCATAATACGATTGCACATTGTTAATTTTCAGTGCGTCTACCAGTATTTAATTGTTTCGATTTCAAGATGTGTGTCACGCAACTCTAAAGTTAGGGACGCATACATTCGCGGCAGATAAAATTGATAATTTAATCAATAATATAGATGAAAAAATGATAGTAATGGCGCTTATATCAGTAATGGCGCTTATATCAGTAATGGCCAGCCATCTCAGCCAATACTAAGCGAACTCCTGGTCTGGGAGCATAATTTCAAGGGCTGCTAATTTTCCCTTCTCCATTGGCCTTATTATGACCGCTCCTTCAAGGAGGAAATATATATCAATGCCAACCAAGGCATTCAGAAAGTGCTCGGGCATCATCTGCGTATTCTTTTGGTGGTCAATGAATGACTGGACACGGTAAACCTCCTTCATCACATCAAAAACCAAAATATCTTCTCCATTGCACATCACTCGGGCATTCAGATGTTTTATACAAGCAGCAGCTTTAACTCGCGTAGAAAAGCGATTGTATTTTCGCAGCAAGTTGTGCGTGGCACCATGCTTTTGTACTATCATTCCGGCTTCGTCGATCAGTTGTTTTTCAACCGATGGCCAATTGAATGTCGAGAGCTTAACTTGTCGTCGAATGGCATCTACCAGATCGACGGTTAAGATGTCTGCAATAGTGCATAGCCCTATCGATCTACAGACCTCTGCTGAAAATCTTCTGAGTTCAATATGTGCGACGGCCTCACCCGTGATTTTGGAAACACGATCAGCATAGGCGGCTATATTCCGGTTTTTCCCTTTTCTGCTGTAATATGACGTTTCTTCGGCACAAATAATTGTTCCTTTTCTTCTCCATTTCATTGTCAAAACCTGAAGAATGAGCTCTGAAACTGTTTTAGCCACATCCTGGCTCGGCACGATAAAATCGATCGCAATATCGACCCGGCTAACCTTTTGGCCAGGAAATTCACTCATGACATACTGAATCGTTTCAATGTTTGGCCTGTGTAGGCGTAAATGCATATATCCCACACACCTCGACGGCGCCACTATTGGCTCCCTACCGATTAAACTGCGAAGAGCCTTTTTTTGTTCACCCGTTACATGGCCTTTCACCAACACGACTACGGTATCGATATAGATGTGCCGGTCGAGGCACATCGACCGCACTTTATCAACACGAGCCTTCAGGCGATCCTCGCATTTCTTTTGTGGACCGGAAACATGCTTTTCCAGCACAAGCGCGGGCAGCATTCTTTTTTTCACCTTGGAAACCTCAGAAATTTGTTGCGGTGGCGAAGAGTTCAGCGAGAGGCGCTTTGTATTCGGCTCCGCAAAGTTGCGAGGAATTATGCTGGAGCTGCCCCAGGCGCTTCACTGCCCAGGCTATGAGTTCGGTGCGAGGATAAACGCATCGGCGGCCCCATTTTGCATACGGAGGCCCCCCAGCTCTTGTCACCCAGGTTTCCAAGGTTGCTACAGACGTGGGAAGCCCCAGCTTTCCCAACAAATCCGCCGCCTCCTGCCTTGTCAAAAACGGTGCCGCCATCTCATGTTCCCGCAATGGATGGAGCGGCAACGTCTGCCGATCCACTAAGTGTATACCCAGGTGAAATTCAGAAGATTGCTTGAAAATCGGGAGGCGTCTTTTTAATCTATTGATATAAAACGATTCTGCTCCGGACGGGGAGCGTCGCTTCTAATGTAAAATATTGTAACTTAGTCTGAGGCTGGGTTGTTGCTGGCATTCGGCTCGTCGCCCGCCTTCTTGAACATCAATTTCATCAGGTGTTCTGCAACGGTATCCGCCGCCGCCAGTAGGACGGCATCGGCCGAATGCACGTAGCGGCTGGTAACCGTCTGCCCCTTGTGGCCAATCAGCGCCGCGATTGTGGTTTCTGAATAGCCCAGGTCTGCCGCGATGCTGGCAAATGAATGGCGCAGCGTATGAGGGGTAATGTCGCCCGGCAACTCACCTAGGGCCATGACACGATCCCAGAAGGACCGGAACCCCGTCATGCTCGCGTCACCGCGTGAGGCCGGGAATACCAAGACACCGGCACCCGTCTGAATGACGGGCGTCAGCATCTCGGCGGCGGCTTTCGAGAGGGGGCGAACACTGCGCCCCGTCTTGGTATCCCCCAGAGCCACCGTGCGGCGGGCGGCATCCACCTCGCGACTTCTGAGGTTAAGCGCCTCACTGCTCCGCCAGCCGGTCAGGGCGAGGAACTGTATGGCTCTTACCGCAGGCAGCCAGATAGCGTCCTTCTGGGCCTTGAGCAGCGCTACGCCCAGCGCCTTATATTCCTCATCGCTCAGCCGCCGCTCGCGCTTATTCTCCGCGAATTTACGGACCTTTTGGGCGGGGTTATCTGCCCTCAGCCCCTTCTCGACCGCATAAGTCAAGATGGCGCTCAGCAGCCCCATGGTTCGCGTGGCTGCGCCCCTGCCGCCCCGCACATTGGATAGCCCGCGCTTGTTCCCGGTTTTCACCCGCCGCGCGGTTTTGCCATCCGCCACCTGATGCATGAAAGTTTCGATGTCCTGACGGGACAGAGTGGCCACTGGGTGCTGGCCCAAGAGGGGCTTGATATGTCGCTCCAGACGGCTGTGATCGGTTTTCAGCGTGGTCGCCTTCTTGGGCTTGCCTCCCTTGGTGAGAAGGCGCCCGCCCGTGACATCGGCCCAGTATTGGTCGCACAAATCTGCCATTTTGATCGCCTCGCGCGTGGCTTTCTTATTGGCCATGGGATCGCCGCCAGTGACGATCTCGCCGAGGAGCCTCTTGGCTTCATCCCGCGCGCTGTCGGACGTCCATGGGGCGCCGTGCCGTCCGATTGTATACCAGCGCTGGCGGCCCTCCGCTGTACGATAGCGCAGGACGTACTGCACCGAATCCTTCTGCCGCCGCGCGCCAAGCCCAGGCACAGCCGCATCATATATGGTCTCGCCGGGCTGCAAGGCCCTGACCTCGCGTAAGCCGATCTTTACTTTCTCTGCCATTCGCCCCGCATACGCCTGAACTATTAGATAGCGCGCATATAGCGCGCAAGTTTACTCATTGCATAGCGGGAACACGCAAGGCGTTGCAATATAAATTACAATGATTATAGTGGTTTGTACGGGTAAAATCCGGGTCGCTCAACTCTGGCTAGGCGATAATAATAGCCCTCCGAAGGCAAAGGTCACGCGTTCGAATCGCGTCGGGTCCGCCAGTAAAATCAAGCAGTTATAGGGAATGGCCGCCTCTCACAAAAATCACTTTATACCAATCTGATACCACCAGCGCGATCAGCGGCGGCTTTCAGGGGTATTGGCGGCTAGATTCTCCTTGTGTCGCGTTATGTGTTGCGATACACGTAACGCCGTGATCCGCGGCTTTTCCGACAAGCTCACAGCCGAGATATTCACCAACCGGGTGCCCAAGGGCTTCCCCACGGATATTCTGGCATCGGCCCGCCGGAAGCTGGCAGTTATAGACGCGGCAGAGACGCTGAATGACCTACGCTCCCCGCCAGGCAACCGGCTGGAGGCATTGCAGGGCAACAGGGCGGGGCAGCACTTAATCCGCATCAACAGCCAGTGGCGGGTGTGCTTTGTCTGGAAAGATGACGGCCCGCATGAGGTCGAGATTGTTGATTATCATGGATAGGAGGGTGTGATGGTGATTCTACGCGACGATCTGGATAAGCTGCCCTTTGCCAGCGACGCCTTGCCGCCCGTTACGCCCGGCGAGGTGCTGCGCGAGGAGTACATGACCCCGCTCGGCCTGTCTGCGCGCGCCCTGGCCAGCGAGATAGGCGTGCCCCCCAACCGGATTACGGAAATCTTGAGGGGGGAGCGCGCTATCACTGCCGCGACGGCAATCCTACTTGGCCGGCGGTTCAATACGTCCTCCCGGTTTTGGATGAATCTCCAGGTCGCGCATGATTTGGCCGTGGCAGAGCGGGGGATGCCGCACACGGCTTAATTAAGCCCCACGTCCCAATACAAACGCCGGTAGTGGGTCAGTTTGAATTTCTCTGAGTTTTGTAAATCGCAGGGCAGTTTGGCTTGGATGCCCGAGCGTCAATGAGCGCAATGATGTCCTCCATGGTCCAAAGTGTGGTGCTTAGCCCGGCAGCCATAGCGGGTGAACACCGCAAGGTTTTGTGCATCCGAGCGAAGTTGTAAAACGTAAAGTACAGCGCAATTGCGTCGGACCGGTTCTCCAAGGCCATCAAAGGCATTACTTTCCGAGACGGCGTCGAGGTCATCGAAACGCCAGCACTAAACGACGCCTGATCACCGCCATCACCCAAATTCCAGCATAGCTCGGGCCGACTGGGCGCCACAGCTTCCGAGACCCAGCCATCGCAGCGCCAGAATCGCACCGAGGCAAAACCTATCAAACCATCAACCGCCATCCGCCAGGCCCTGCACAGCGCACCGCCAGACATGAAGAAGGCCTGCATCAGGCTGTTCGTTGATAAAGCCGTTATCAGCCGCGATGAAATACGCCTCAGCGGCCCAAAGAAACTCAACGCAAAGGCAGCCCTATCTGAGCGGCCAAATACCCAGACCGACGTTATTGTTTTTGTTCGAGTATGGCGTCCCGTAGGGGATTCGAACCCCTGTCGCCGCCGTGAAAGGGCAGTGTCCTGGGCCTCTAGACGAACGGGACGAGGCGCAAGCCCTGTACGGCAGGTAGTGAATTAATTCAAGCGCCGGGTGGTCTTACTTTCCAAGGGTGCGGCGGGCGGCGGTGTATTTGCCGGTGCGGCAGGCATCGGAGCAATATTTCACATGCTCCCAGTCGCGTGCCCATTTTTTTCGCCAGGAGAACGGGCGGCCACAGGCGGCGCAGATTTTGTCATTTGGCGCTGGGCGCTTCATGGTGCCGTGCTTACGATGGTTGTCATTTGGCCATTTGCGGGGTTGACGAGAAGGATCTGGCTCCCCTGCGTGTTGCCCACCCATATGGCCAAATCTGTGCCCGCTCCGGCGATGCCCAGGATTTTTTCGCCCGGCGCCAGGTTTTTGGCGGTGATGGTGCCATGGCTGGCGGGCATGATCGACGAGGGGGCGATGTTTCTGGCATAAAGGCGATGAATGACAACACTGATCACTAATGCTGTGCCGAGGATGATCAGCACGCCCAAAATGCCCACCAGCGCCTTCAAGCCTCGCAGGTCCTGCCGTGGTTGATCGATCATCGCCGCCTTCTCCCATAACGATTGTCGCCGTACTGGGGGATGAGGGCACCCGGCTCGACAAACTCCTCTGTGCGCGCATCGGCGCCATATCACGGTCTCACGTCAAGGCCATGATCCTCGCGGGGCGCGTGACCCGTGACAATGTGGTCACCAGGGATGTCTCCGAAACGGTTCATAACGGCGTGGAATATTGTCTGTCGCCGTCTGCACCCGCCGCGGCGACGCCGCAAGGCCAGCCTATCGCGCTGGAAATCCTGTACGAGGATAAGTATCTGCTGGTGTTGAATAAGCAAGCCGGGATGGTGGTGCACCCGGCACCCGGCAACCCCGATGGTACACTGGTCAATGCGCTGATCGCACATTGCGGGGATAGTCTGACCGGCATTGGCGGGGAGCGGCGGCCGGGCATTGTCCACAGGCTCGACAAAGACACATCCGGCGTGATGGTCGCCGCCAAAACAGAGCTTGCCCATGCCCGATTATCCGCAGCCTTCGCCGCGCGTGATCTGGATCGGCAATACAGTGCCATTTGCTGGGGGGTACCAACGCCGTCTGAGGGTGACGTAACGGGGGATATCGGTCGCGACCCGCGTGAGCGCAAGCGCATGGCGGTGGTGACCCGCAACGGCAAGCACGCGCTGACCCATTATCGAACCATCAAAGCGTTCGGGCTCGCCGCAGCGATGGTCGTCTGCCAATTGGCGACCGGGCGGACCCACCAGATCCGCGTTCACCTTGCGCATATCGGCCACCCTTTGATCGGCGACCCAGTCTATCTGCGCCGCCGCCCGCCGGTGGCGACCATGCTGCCTGAGGCCGCGCGGCGCTTTGCCCTGGATTTTCCACGCCAGGCGCTACACGCGCAAACGCTAGGGTTTTCGCACCCGATAACAAATGTTGCCCTGCGGTTTACGGCACCACCACCGGCAGATTTCAAGAGACTTGAGGCCGTGTTGCATGATGTTTGATAAATAGTACTAAATTTGTACGATTTCGTTTGACCTGCGAGGTCATTTGGCTCCAAATACGAAACGACGTCGCTGAGGTTGTGGTTTTTCCGAGGTCTTACTGCCTTTTAAGGGGTATCTCCGGATTGTGATGTGTCAGAAATTCACACCTATCAGCGATTATGTTATTAATCTTACGGGTCTAGGCTCGTTCGGTTTGCGAAGCGCCCAATCCTGGGATTTCGTGACCCGCGCAATGTTTCAAGGAGATTCCACATAATGGCCTCCAGTATTTCATCGATGGCGCCTGACGTCAGCTTAACGCGGTACATGCAGGAAATCCGTAAATTCCCAATGCTCTCACACGAGGATGAGGAGCGGCTGGCCCGCGCCTGGCGGGATAGTGGGGACGATAAGGCGGCTCACACACTCGTGAATTCTCATTTACGACTGGTGGCGAAAATCGCCATGGGGTATCGTGGATATGGGTTGCCAGTCGGGGAACTGATCTCTGAAGGCAATGTGGGCATGATGCAGGCGGTCAAGCGGTTTGACCCCGATCGTGGCTTCAGGCTCTCAACCTATGCAATGTGGTGGATTCGCGCTGCGATTCAGGAATATATTCTGCACTCATGGTCGCTGGTCAAAATGGGCACCACGGCGGCACAGAAAAAACTGTTTTTCAACCTGCGGCGGCTGAAAGGCCAGATGCAGGCGATCGAGGATGGTGATCTGAAGCCGGAGCATGTCTCGCGTATCGCGCATCTTTTAGATGTGCCGGAGCAGGATGTGGTGAACATGAATCGCCGTTTATCCTCGCCGGATAACAGTCTGAATGCGCCGATCAAAATGGATGGTGAGGGTGAGTGGCAGGATTGGCTGGTTGATGACAGCGACAGCCAGGAAACCACGATGGCCGACCGCGAGGAACTGACAGGGCGAAAAGCCTTGCTGGCGAACGCGCTGAAGACGCTGTCGGACCGTGAGCGGCATATTTTGATCGAACGTCGTTTGAAAGATAATCCGACAACGCTGGAAGATCTATCCCAACAATATAGCATCTCACGCGAGCGCGTTCGCCAGATCGAGGTTCGCGGCTTTGAGAAGCTGCAAAAATCTATGAAGGCGCAGGTGGCGGAGCAGCGCCAAGCTGTCCAGGCCGTTCAGGCCCGCATGATTTGAGCTATAGAATCTGATCGGTTCAGTCCCATCTGTGGCACGGATGGGACTGAACGCTACTCACGGTTAATCGTCGCGGTGAACGCGTTCCATACGCTCATGGCGTTCCTGGGCCTCAATTGACATGGTCGCAATCGGCCGGGCTTCGAGCCGACGCAAGCCGATAGGCTCTCCGGTTTCCTCGCAATACCCGTAACTATTGGTCTCGATCCGTTGTAACGCCTGGTCGATTTTGCCGATCAGTTTGCGCGCACGATCGCGGGTGCGAAGTTCAAGCGCCCGGTCGGTCTCAACACTGGCGCGGTCGGTTATATCGGCCTCCAAAATGCCGCCTTCACCTAAAGATGCCAAGGTGCCGTTTGCTTCCTTAACTAGATCAGTCCGCCAGCGCAAAAGCTTTTGCCGGAAATACTCTGCCTGCATGGGATTCATGAACTCCTCGTCATCCGAGGGTCGGTAATCCGGTGGCAACGTAATTAGCATGCCGTCGGTTCCTTCAATGAATTCAGGATGATCGCAACTGACCATCCGGCTATGAGCGGGCTTATAGCGATGCCTCGCCGCCACGCCAAGGCCGTTTGATATTTATACGCGGCTGCTCGGTCTACGAGACTATGGAATCCCCGCGCGTGACATGCCAATGATCCAAGATGCGGATAACAGATCGTTGACAACGCTATGACCGGGATGTTTCGGTGAAACGTGCCGCACTTGCCGTCACGCTGGCTGATGCCGCTGTGCTTGCCGTGCGCTGGGGGGCTGGGTGCTGCATCGGGCGGGGCTCGGTGCCAGAACCAGGGTATGATGCAAGCATTCTGGCACCTTCTGGCCGGGCGCTTTCAAGCGCGGAAACAGTGGCGGCACTCCAACAGCGGGCCGATGGTTATTTTTTATCGCTCGGCAACCAGGAGGCTGCCCCGGAAATCGACGATCTGGTCGAGATTTTGGAGCCGATGATCGAGAGCGCCGGGTTCGGGTTCATGGCCGCCTGTTTCGCTAACCCGGCCTTGGGGCGGACAATGTATCAAGGGCATTTGTTTCAGGATGGCAGGCTGCTGATGAATGTCCCGCAGGTGCTGGCGCGGCGGCTCAGCGGTCGGGTCATGGCTATCGGCTATGACATCATCGCGGCTGGCCCCGCGGCAATCCGGGCACGGTTAGTGGCGGCGCGTGAGCAGAATGTGGCGCTGGCGCTGCTGGATGCCACCAGCCTCGCGCATACCGCAATGATCGCCGAGGCGCTTGCGGGCCAGATCTTGATTGGCGGGGCGGCATGGATGGCGGGTGATGGCCCGGATACCGCTGAGCCGGAGGCGCCGACCGGGAAGCTGGCGATACTCTCCGGCGCGCAGGACCGGCAAACCTTGTTTCAGCTCGCCATCGCGAGAGAGGCGGTGGCTTTTCATCAGATCGATCCGGCGCGTGGTGATGCTGTGGAAACAGCGGTCACCTGGGCGGCGCAACAGGTTGGGGCTTTCATCATCTCCGCCTCGGCGCGCCCCGGGCTGGCGCAGCCCGCGCCAAGCGGGGTTGGGCTGTTGCCGGATATCGCGGAGGGGCTGGCGGCGCTGGGTGTACGCCGTTTCGTGATCACGGGGGCTGACACCGCGGCCATGATTATGGACCGGCTGGGGGCGACCCAGCTTCTCGCCGGGGCCGCCGAGGGGGGAATGCGGTGGTTGCAGGCTGGCGATTACAATCTTTTACTCAAACCGGGCGGGTTTGGCGCGCGGCATCTTCTGGCGGACGGATTTGAGCCACAGATACGCCGCAATGACGCGGCTGAATAAGGATTATGAACATAGATCCTAAATTCCAGACGCAACCCGAATCCCAGATGGGCAAACCTTTGATCTCGGTGGTGGTACCGGTCCACACTGAGGCGCCGAACATCCCGCCGCTGATCGATGCCATTGGCATCGCTCTGGAGGGGATCGAGCACGAGATTATTTATGTGGATGATGGAAGTTCGGATGATACGCCGTCGGTTCTGGCCGGGATCGCGGCGCGCCTGCCGACCCTGATCCGGGTGCGCCACAGGCAGAGCTGCGGGCAGAGCGGGGCGGTGATCACGGGCGTGAAAACCGCGCGTGGCGCGTTCATCGCCACTCTGGACGGTGACGGCCAGAACGACCCGGCGGACATTCCCGCGATGTTGGAGGCAGCTTTGCGCGCCGAGGCCGCCGGGCCCGTGCCTGTGCTGATTGCCGGGCACCGCACCACAAGGAAGGACTCTGATGCCAAAAGGTGGGGCTCGCGGATTGCCAATGCAGTGCGGGGTTATCTGTTGAAGGATGGCACGCCCGATACCGGCTGCGGTCTGAAATTGTTCCGCCGCGCGGCGTTTCTGGAATTGCCGCATTTCGATCATATCCACAGGTTTCTGCCAGCCTTGTTCATCCGGGCTGGCGGTCATGTGGTCTCGGTGCCTGTGCGGCATCACCAACGCGCGCATGGGGCCTCGCATTACGGCACTTGGGACCGTTTAAAGGTGGGTATTGTGGATTTATTGGGGGTCGCGTGGTTGCAGCGGCGTTGGAAGCAACCACAGATCGAGCCACATTCATGAGCAAGACGGCCAGGGGCCCGGCATTTTTGACAAACTTGGCGGCGGCCCGTGCGGTGAAACCGGTGCTGATGGCCGGCGGCATGATCGCGGCGGCAGCGGTATTGCCGCTTGTGGGGGCGGCCTCGGCACAGGCGACACTGGCGACAATGGTCGCACAGGGCGGTGTTCGGGGGCCAGCGATGTTTCTGTTACTGGCCACGCTGCTGATGGCGATCGGCCTGCCGCGCCAGGTGCCGGCTTTCGTTGCCGGATATGCCTTTGGCCCGTGGTATGGCTCGTTCATTGCCCTAGTTGCGCAGCTGCTTGCCTGTTCGCTCGATTTTATCTGGGCACGCGCCATCGGCCAGGATTTCGTGCGGCGGCGCTTCGGCGCGAAGCTTAAAAAAACCGACGCCGCGCTGGCGGCTAACCCGTTTCTTGCCACCTTGATGTTTCGGTTGATGCCGGTTGGCAGCAATATACTGTTGAACCTTGCCGCCGGGTTGTCATCGGTCCCGATTCTGCCGTTTCTGGCCGGATCGGCGGTCGGGTTCATCCCGCAGACCATCGTGTTTGCTATTTTCGGCCAGGGCAGCGCACCCAGCCATGCGCATATGCTGATCCTGGGCGGGGTGATGTTCGTGGCGTCGGCGGCCTTGGGGTTGGTCATTCTGCGCCGTGTCAAGCTGACGGCGTAACGGCTTCGGCTGTTTCCACCAACGTCGATTGCCGCTGATAGAGTGCGAGAAACGCGGCCACCATGTCAGCCCGTCCGGGTGGTGGTGTGATCCCGGTGGAGAGCGTCTCCCATAAACCATCTTGGGTTGCCGCCCTGAGCATGGTGGCGGCCAGTGCCCTGGCGTCGCCGAACGCGAATAAAAGCCCATCATGGCCATGAGTGATGCGCGCCGCCGGGCCGCCCGCATCGGCGGCGATGACCGGCC
>JAQNCU010000052.1 GCA_029077775.1 Acidocella sp.
TGCCGCGAACAGCGAGGCCGCCCGGCCATCATCCCCGGCCAGAAGCGCCTGATCCGCGCGCACCAGCTGCGCGAGCCCGTTGCCCGCGACATCGCCTGCCAGCCTATCTGCCTCCGCGTCATCCCCGGCCTGCAACGCCGCCATAAAGCCCGGCGTGGCCAGCACCGGGTCGTGCGGGTCAAGCCGTAGCGCCTGCGCATAAAACCGGCTCGCCGCCACCGGGTCGCCCTGCCCTTGGGCATAGCGCGCCGCCAGATACGGGCCATAGGCACTCATCCCAGCCGCATTTTGTTGGCCCCCATCAGCCCCCATTGCACAGGCTGAAAGCAAGGCGGCGGCGAGACCGATCACCACCCGAAACACCACACGGCAGCGCCCAACCATAATGCTCAACTCCATGGCCTCGTTTTAGCAGCGCCCCTCTATCGCGGCAAAGCACGCTTGGCAGGATGCCGCCCTTGCGTTATCGCGACACGACATGAACGCGCGCTATGAGGCGACCACCGCTGGCATCAACGTATCCGTCCAGGTGTTTTACCTGGCCGCGCAATCTCACCCCGCCGCCGGGCGCTTTGTCTGGGCCTATAATATCCGCCTCACCAATGGCGGCGCGGACACCGTGCAGCTTCTGCGCCGGTCATGGGAGATCACCGACGCCACGGGCAACACCCAACTGGTGCACGGCCCCGGCGTGATCGGACAGACCCCCATCCTCGCCCCGGGTGAGAGCTTCGAATACACCTCCGGCACACCGCTGCCCACAGAATCGGGCTTTATGACCGGTAAATACCATATGCTTAACCTGGCGACGGGGGTTGAGTTCACCATCGCCATCCCCGCCTTCAGCCTCGACAGCCCGACGGAAAATTCCCGCCGGCATTAAGGTTGCGCGTTTTTGCCCGTTGCCCATATCCTGGAGACTCGCAATTCACTTGATCGCCTGAAGCGTGCGATCCACCGGAGACCGGCCTTGAATATTCATACCCCCGCCGAAAAGTTGACCAAGACCAAAAACGGCCCGAATAAGCCAAGCCGCACCGAGGCTGAAGCCGCCATCCGCACACTTTTGCTGTGGGCCGGGGAAGACCCGTCGCGTGAGGGATTGCTGGACACACCCGCCCGCGTCGTGCGCTCCTATGAGGAGTTTTTTCGTGGCTATGGTGAAGACCCGGTCGCCCTGCTCGCCCGCACGTTTGAGGAGATCGAGGGCTATGACGAAATGGTCGTCCTTAAGGATATCCGGGTGGAGAGCCATTGCGAGCACCATATGGTGCCGATTATCGGGCGGGCGCATGTCGCCTATCTCCCTGGCTCGCGGGTTGTTGGCATCAGCAAGCTCGCCCGCGTGGTCGATGCTTATGCGCATCGCTTCCAGATCCAGGAAAAACTCACCGCGCAGATCGCCAATACCATCAATGATGTGCTGCAACCGCGCGGTGTGGCTGTGGTGATCGAGGCGAACCACCAATGCATGTCCACCCGTGGCGTGCACAAGCCGGGTGCGAGCATGGTCACCAGCCGCATGCTCGGCGCCTTTCGGGACGACCCGTCAACCCGCCGGGAGTTCCTTGCGATGATCCAATCCCGCTCCTGCGCCTCGGTTGAGGCGTAACAGGGGCCGCGTTATTTCGGCAGGCATAGTTCCAACAAGCCGAGCACGCCGCCAAAGACCAGAATGCTCGCCACATAAAGAGCCGCAAACCACGCCACGCGCTGCCCTGTGCTACGGGGTTGCTTGTGACGGCTGGCCGCCAACCGGGTGGCCCAGCGGTCGATAAAATCGTTAATGATAATGTGCGCCATGTTCGATCTTTCCCCGGAACACGTAATAGGCAAACATATTATAACCAAGGATGATGGGGAGCAGGATCACCACGCCGGGAAACAGGAATTGCTCGCTCGGCAATGGTGCCGCCGCCTGCCAAATGTTCAGCCCGGGCGGCACGATCTGCGGAAATATACTATATCCCAGCCCGCCGAACGACACCACGAACCACCCCAGCGCACAGAAAAACGGTATTTTATCGGCCCGCGCCACATCCTTACGCTGAAGATGCGTGAAGAAAAAATATGCCAGCACCAACACACAAAGCGGTGCCACCGCGGTTGCGTAAATGCCCGGATACACGAACCAGCGATGATAGAAATCCGGGTTCAAAAACGGCGACCACAAGCCCACCACCGCAAACAACCCCAGCATCGCCACGCCCAGCCCCTTGGCATAACCCCGCATAGCCAATTGCAACGGCCCCGATGCCCGCCAGATGATCCAGGTGGCCCCCAGCAGCGCATACCCGATCACCACCGCCACCCCGCAGAACATCGAAAATGGGGAAATCCAGTTCAACGCGCCGCCCGCATAGGCTGAATTGCTGATCGCCGTACCCTGCATAATCCCGCCGAGGATCGCCCCCTGGCAGAACGACGCGACCACCGAGCCTGCGAGAAACCCCCAATCCCATAACCGGCGCAATTTTTCGCTCGGCGCGCGGAACCTGAACTCAAACGCTGTGCCGCGAAAAATAAGCCCCATCAGCATCAGGATCACCAGCGGGTATACTGCTGGCAAAATCACGCTATAGGCCTCGGGGAACGCGCCATAAAGCGTGCTGCCACCCAGCACCAGCCAGGTCTCGTTGCCATCCCATACCGGGGCGATGGAATTTACCATCACATCGCGGTTGGCCGGGTCACGCTCAAGCGCGAACAAAACACCGATACCCAGGTCGAACCCGTCGAGCAGCACATACATCAGGATGATGAAAGCCATGATCAACGCAAACGCGACCGGGAGCCAAGGCGCGCCCACCGGGATCAGACCAAAGCTCAACGTATGGAGCATCTTCTATTCCGCCGGGGCCGGGTTGGTCGGCATCTTGCCGCCCACCAGGCCATGGCTACGCAACGGCGCGTCCTCGGCGGGTGGGGGCTCGTTATACCCTGGCGGCTTGGCCATCATGCGCAGCACGTATAATATGCCGCTGCCAAACACCAGCGCATAGACCACAATGATCACCGTGAAAGACGTGATCACTTCAGGCAATGTAATGGGCGAGGCACTCTGCGCGGTGGTTAGCATCCCATACACCGTCCAGGGCTGCCGCCCGGTCTCGGTCGTGGTCCAGCCCATCACGATGGCAATAAAGCCGGATGGCGCCATGCCCATGACCAGATAATGGAACCATTTGGTATCATATAACCGCCCGCGATAACGCAGGAACAGGCTGAGCAGCCCCAGCCCGAACATCGCGAACCCGAGGGCGACCATAATCCGGAACGAGAAAAATTCCACATCCACCACGGGCCATTGGCTCTTGGGCCAGGCATCCAGCCCCTTGACCACGCCATTCCAATGATGGGTCAGGATCAACGAGCCCAGATGCGGGATCGCGACATCATAGAGCATTTTGCCCTGCGACACGCTTGGCCAGCCGATCAGATGCAGCGCCTGCACCCCGGTCGTGAAATCCCCCTCCATCCCGGCGATTTTCGCGGGCTGGTAGGCCAGCGTGTTCTGCCCCTGCGTATCACCCGCGAGGATTTGCAGCGGCGTCAGCAAGGCCGCCATCCATAGCGCCATCGAGAAAAACAGCCGCGCCACCGCATTGCCCTTGTCGCGCAGCACATGATACGCGCCGACCCCACCCACCATGAAAGCGGTGGCAAGATAACAAGCCATGATCATATGCACCCACCGATACGGTGCCGACGGCGAGAAGATGATCTTCACCCAATCCTGCGGAATGAACTGCCCGTTTGGCCCGATTACCGCCCCGGCGGGGGTCTGCATCCATGAATTGGCGGCCAAAATCCAGGTGGCCGAGACCAGCGTGCCGAACGCCACCAGGCACGTCGCGGCGAAATGCAGCCGCTTGCCCACCCGCTCCATCCCGAACAGCATGATCCCTAAAAACCCGGCTTCAAGGAAGAACGCGGTCAACGTCTCATAGGCCAGAAGCGGCCCCAGGATCGGCCCGACCTTATCGGCATACCCACCCCAGTTCGCGCCGATCTCATAGGCCATGACCAGACCCGAGACCACGCCGATGGCGAAAATCATCGCAAAAATCTTCAGCCAATATTTAAAGGCGTCGATGTAAACCGCCCGCCCGGTGGCCAGCCACAGCCCCTCCAGCACCGCGAGGTAGCTCGCCAGCCCGATCGAGAACGCTGGAAAAATGATATGAAACGCAATCACGAAGCCAAATTGCGACCGCGCGACGTTGATCGCCGCGGGGCTGGACAGATAGGGCATGATCGACATTCAAAGCTCCCATGGAAGGTCATACCGGTAACTAGGCGCATTTCGCCGGGCCGCCACCGTGCCCGCTATGCAAAGCAGCCCAGCACAGATTGCCGGGGCAAAATTTCACGTTTAAGCAACGTGCATGTCTGAACCGCCTCATCTTAACAGGAGCATCACGATCTTGCGCCATAAAATGTTCCGCAGTGCCTGCGCCATCGCCAGCATCTCCCTGCTCAGCGGCTGCGGCCTCGGACATCGACTGGGGATGGGCGGGCCAAGCGCCGCCAGCCTTGGCGAAGGTGCTGCAACCCCCAGCGTGTTCGGCTACGCCGTTGCCGATGAACCGCAGGCCGCTCTGGTCGCCCGGCAGATTTTGAATGATGGCGGCAATGCCGCCGATGCCGCCGCCGCCGCGGGCTTTGCGCTCAGCGTGACCCTGCCATCCCGCGCCGGGCTTGGCGGCGGCGGGGCCTGCATCATCAAAATGCCGGGTGCGGACGGCAAGGCCGCCGCGCCTGTCACGCTCATCTTTCCCGCCGGGGCCAGCACCGGCGGCGGGGCGCGCCCTGCCGCCATTCCCAGCCTCGCGCGCGGGCTGCTCGCTTTGCAGGCGCGTTATGGCACCCTGCCTTACGCCAGCGTCATCGTCCCGGCTGAGCGCCTGGCTGGCGGTGTTCCGGTCTCCCAGGCTTTGGCGAATGATCTTGCCGTTGTCGGCCCGGCCCTGCTCGCCGACCCCGCCGCCGCTTCCGTATTCAGCCAGAACGGCGCGCCCCTCCAGGCTGGCGACGATCTGGTCCAGCCCGACCTTGCCGCCACGTTCGAGGTTCTGCGCACCCAAAGCGTGCTCGGCTTTTACACCGGCGGCTTTGCCAATGATTTGAGCACTGCCGCCATCCAGGCGGGCGGCGGCCTGACCGTGGCCGACCTAGCCCGGGCACACCCATATTTCGCAACCCCGGACATCACCACCACAGGCGGCATCAGTGTCGCCAGCCTGCCGGTGCCACCGCTATCCAGCGCCACCCTGCCCGCCTCCGCCGGGTTTGCGGCACTCGATAAAAATGGCGGCGTGGTGGCATGTGCGGTCACTATGAATAATTTGTTCGGCACGGGGCGCATAGCACCTGGCACGGGTATTTTGCTCGCCGCCTCGCCCAAAGCCACACCCACCCCGGAACTTGCCGCCGCCATTGCCTACACGGCGGATGGGCTCACCTTCCGCGCCGCCGCGACAGGCACAGGCCAGACAGGTGCGGCCGCCGCCGCCGCCGACGCCATCGCCGACGCTCTTGCCAACCGCCCGGCCGCTCTGGTCCCCAGCCCCGGACGGGCAAATGTCATATCATGCCCGGGCGGCGTGCCCGGCGGCGATGCCACCTGCACCGCCACGGCAGACCCGCGCGGCCATGGCCTGGCCACTGGCGGGCGGTAAAATGCCTGCCCGGCGCCCATGAAAATCGGCCCATGAAAATCGGCACAGGCCGGTCGGTGGCCGCCTTCCGGGTGATGGATGTCATTACCCGCGCCAATGCCCGCGCCGCCAGCCTGCCCCAAGACGCTGCCAAAATCCTGCGCATGGAGGTTGGCCAGCCCGGCACCGACCTGCCCGCCGGCGCCCGCGCGGCGGTACAGGCGGCCCTGCGCGGCCCTGATGTCATGGGCTACACCGAGGCTCTGGGGCGCGTCTCGCTGCGGCGGCGCATCGCCCAGCACATCGCGGATTGGTACGGCGTGCAAATCCCGCTCGCGCGCATCGCCGTCACGTTCGGCGCATCCGGTGCCTTCCCGCTCGCCTATCTGTCAGCCTTCGACCCGGGGGACGAAATCGCCCTCGCCGCCCCTCATTACCCGCCTTATGTCAATATCGCACTTGCGCTGGGTCTCACCCCGGTCATCCTGCCCTGCGATGCGTCAACCGGGTTCCAGCCTAACATCGCCATGCTTCAGGCCCTGCCGCGCAAACCCGCTGGCCTGCTGGTGGCAAGCCCGGCCAACCCGACAGGTGCCATGCTCTCCCCCGCCGCCCTGGAAGCCCTGGCACGCTATTGCCACAATGAGGGCATTCGCCTGATTTCCGATGAGATCTATCACGGCCTCACCTTCGGCAAACCAGCCGCTTCGGCTGCGCAGTTCAGCGACTCCGCCATCGTTATAAATTCATTTTCAAAATATTTCTCGATGACCGGTTGGCGCATCGGCTGGATGGTGCTGCCGGAGGACCTTATCCGCACCGCTGAACGCCTGGCGCAGAATTTCTTCATCTCGGCACCCTATATCAGCCAGATCGCCGCCGAAGCCGCGATTGACTGTCATGCCGAACTCCAAGCCAACCGCGACAATTACGCGCAGGCCCGCGATCTCATGCTCGCCGGGTTACCGCGCGCGGGCTTCACGCGCTTCGCCCCGCCTGACGGTGCGTTCTATATCTACGCCGACATCACAGACCACGCCGCCGACAGCGCCGCCTTCTGCCTTAACCTGCTGGAGACCCACAACATCGCCACCACGCCGGGGCATGATTTCGATGCCGAACGCGGCCAGGATTTTGTCCGCCTGAGCTATTGCGCGCCGCTGCCAGACATTGAGGACGCCCTGGCCCGGCTATGCCGTATACGTTGATTTCTGTCCGATAACTTCTCCTCCCCCCTTTCCGCGCGTAAAAACATCCAATATCAGAGAGCCGCTCGCCGGTCGGGCTCCCATTCGAGGTACAAAAAAATGAAATTGCTGGTCGCCGTGAAGCGCGTCGTCGATTACAACGTCAAAGTCCGGGTCAAATCCGATGGCTCAGCGGTGGAAACATCCGGCGTGAAAATGTCGATGAACCCGTTCGATGAGATCGCCATCGAGGAAGCCGTCCGCCTTAAGGAAAAAGGCATCGCGACCGACATCCTCGCGGTCTCCATGGGTGTCACCCAATGCCAGGAGACCATTCGCACCGCGCTCGCCATGGGGGCGGATCGTGGCATATTGGTGGAGACCGACGCGGCGCTGGAGCCTCTGGCGGTTGCCAAAATGCTCAAAGCCCTGGTCGTGCGTGAGGGCATCGAGCTGGTGATCATGGGCAAACAGGCGATCGACGATGACATGAACGCCACCGGCCAAATGCTGGCCGCCTTGCTCGGCTGGCCGCAGGGCACGTTCGCCAGCAAGGTTGAGATCGCCGATGGCGCCGCCATGGTCACGCGCGAGGTCGATGGCGGGCTGGAGACCGTGTCTCTCAAATTGCCTGCGGTCATCACCGCCGATCTGCGCCTGAATGAGCCGCGCTATGCCTCATTGCCGAACATCATGAAGGCGCGCAAAAAGACCATCGACACCGTAACGCCAGCCGATCTCGGGGTAGACCCGGCACCCCGCCTGACCACGCTCAAAGTCTCTGAACCGCCGGTTCGTAAGGCTGGCATCAAGGTCGGGGATGTCGCCGCCCTGGTCGATAAACTGCGCAACGAAGCAAAGGTGATCTGAACATGACCTCTCTCCTGATCCTCGATTTCGACGAGCACGGCATCAAGCAGCCCTCACGCTCCGCGCTTGCCGCCGCCGCCAAACTGGGCGAGGTCCATGGCCTGCTCGCGGGTGCTGGGATCGCCGCAGCCGCCGCAGCCGCCGCGCAATTGCCGGGCCTGGCCAAAATCCTGGTCGCCGATGATGCCGCCTATGCCAACGCGCTGGCCGAGCCATTTGCCAGCCTCATCGTCTCACTCGCCGGGCAGTATTCCCACATTTTTGCCGCCGCCACGGCGGTCGGCAAAAACATCATGCCGCGCGTCGCCGCGTTGCTCGATGCCCAGCCCATCAGCGACATCTCGGATGTGATCGACGCCGACACCTTCATCCGCCCGATTTATGCGGGCAACGCGCTGGCCACGGTCAAATCCTCCGATGCCATAAAAATCCTTACCGTGCGCGCCTCCAGCTTCGACCCGGTCGCCCCTACGGGCGGTGCCGCCACCATCGAGGCCGTGGCCCATGCGCCCGGCCCCGTGCAATCGACCTTCGTCAGCGCCGAGCTTTCCAAAAGTGAGCGCCCGGAGCTTACCGCCGCCAAAATCATCGTCTCCGGCGGGCGCGGCATGCAGAATGGCGAGAATTTCGGCAAGCTCATCGACCCTGTGGCCGACAAGCTGCACGCCGCTGTCGGGGCCTCGCGCGCCGCCGTCGATGCCGGGTTTGTTCCCAACGACTACCAGGTCGGCCAGACCGGTAAAATCGTGGCGCCGGACCTTTACCTCGCGGTCGGTATCTCGGGCGCCATCCAGCATCTCGCGGGCATGAAGGATTCCAAGGTCATCGTCGCGATAAATAAGGACGAGGACGCGCCGATCTTCCAGGTCGCCGATTACGGCCTGGTGGGTGATTTGTTCACCATACTGCCGGAGCTTGAAAAATCCCTATGACCATCTCCACCATCGGCGTCATCGGCGCCGGGCTGATGGGCAACGGCATCGCCCATACCGCCCTGCTCGCCGGGCTCGATGTCGTTTTGATCGATAGTTTTGAGGCCGCCTTGCCCAAGGCCATCGCCACCATGACCAAAAACATGCAACGCCAGGCCGCGCGCGGCGCCATTACGGGTGAGGCGGTGGAAGACGCCCTGGCCCGTCTGACCACCGCCACCGATTACGCCGCCCTGGCCAAGGCCGATCTGGTTATCGAGGCAGCACCTGAGCGCGAGGACCTGAAGGCCAGCATTTACAAAACGCTGTTGCCGCATATCCGGCCCGAGACCATCCTGGCCTCCAACACCTCATCCATCTCCATCACCCGGCTCGGCGCGCTGACAGACCGCCCGGAAAAATTTATCGGGATGCATTTTTTTAATCCTGTGCCGATGATGCAGCTGGTCGAGATCATTCGCGGCATCGCCACCGATGACACCACCTACACAGCCGTCGCGGCCCTGGCCGCACGCATGGGCAAAACCATCGCCACGGCGGAGGACGCGCCCGGCTTCATCGTCAACCGCATTCTCTGCCCGATGCTGAATGAGGCGATCTTCGCCCTGCATGAGAATGTCGGCACCATCGCCTCGATCGACGCCGGCATGAAGCTCGGCGCCAACCACCCGATGGGCCCGTTGGAGCTTTGTGACTTTGTCGGGCTGGACACGCTGCTCTCGGTCATGCGCGTCCTCCATGCCGGGCTCGGCGAGGATAAATACCGCCCCTGCCCGCTTCTGGTGAAATATGTCGAGGCGGGCTGGCTCGGCCGCAAATCCGGTCGCGGCTTTTATGATTATACCACCACACCGCCGACGCCGACCCGATAATATGCTTAATGAAGGGTCAAAACCTGCCGCGAATCCCAGCTTGGCGGGGCGATCAGGCTGGCTGCCCCAACCCGGACCGAGTGCAACTTGCCGTCGAGGCTCCGCGACCAGAAATCAAGAAATTTACGTAATTCCGGGAAACGCGGCGCAATATCCAGATGCTGCCAGATAAAGCTCTGCAACACCGCCGGATGGTCCGGCATATGGTACAAAATTTCCGCCGTGGTCAGCCGATAATCACGCATTTGCAAAGCAAGGCTCATGATCACATCTCCATCATGGGGTTCAGGCACTTTTCGAGATGTCTGCAACCTGCCATATAAAATCTGGCCCTTGCCACAAAAATATCACTGTTTACCAGCAACTTAGCACTCAACACCCGCTAGTGCTGCCGTTCTTGACATATCCGTCACCGCCGCCTAAATCTCTGGCACTCTCATAATGGGAGTGCTAGCAGACGCGGTGCCGCGTGCCGGGCCGGACAGTCAGCAAAGCATCTACGACCAGATTTTTTAGGAGCGATCCAGATGGCAAAATTCCGCCCATTGCACGACCGCGTTGTGGTCCGCCGGCTGAATGCCGAGGAAAAGACCGCAGGCGGCATCATCATCCCCGACACCGCCAAGGAAAAGCCGATGGAAGGTGAGATCATCGCCGCCGGCCCCGGTGCCCGCAATGAAGCCGGCGCCCTCGTCGCACTCGACGTCAAGGCCGGAGACCGTATTCTGTTCGGAAAATGGTCCGGCACCGAGGTCAAGATCGACGGTGAAGACCTGCTGATCATGAAGGAATCCGACATTCTCGGCATCATCGAGGCGACCGCCGCCCCGAAGAAAAAAGCCGCCTAATCAATCCAACCAAGCGTCCTGATGACGAAGCGGTGATCCCGCGAAGTCTGAATCAGGCCTTTTTTAACACAGGAGTCATATCATGGCTGCCAAAGACGTACGCTTCGGCCCCGACGCCCGCGACCGCATGCTGCGCGGTGTCGATATCCTCGCCAACGCCGTTAAGGTCACACTCGGCCCCAAAGGCCGCAACGTGGTCATCGAAAAATCCTTCGGCGCGCCGCGCATCACCAAGGATGGCGTCACCGTCGCCAAGGAAATCGAGCTGTCCGACAAATTCGAGAATCTCGGCGCCCAGCTCATCCGCGAAGTCGCTTCCAAAACCAACGACCTCGCCGGTGACGGCACCACCACCGCCACCGTTCTGGCCCAGGCCATCGTGCGTGAGGGCGTCAAAGCCGTCGCCGCCGGTCTTAACCCGATGGATCTGCGCCGTGGTATCGACAAGGCGGTTCTGGCCGTCGTCGAGGAGCTGAAAAAGCGCACCAAAAAAATCACCACCCCGTCTGAGACCGCGCAGGTTGGCACCATCTCCGCCAATGGCGAGACCGAGATCGGCGAGATGATCAGCAAGGCCATGCAAAAGGTCGGCAATGAGGGCGTGATCACGGTCGAGGAAGCCAAGGGCATCCAGACCGAACTCGACGTGGTCGAGGGCATGCAGTTCGACCGTGGCTATGTGAGCCCGTATTTTATCACCAACCCCGAGAAGATGATCGCGGATCTTGATAGCCCCTATATCCTGATCTTCGAGAAGAAGCTCTCCGGCCTGCAGCCGATGCTGCCGCTGCTTGAAGCCATCGTGCAGACCGGCAAGCCTTTGCTCATCATCGCCGAGGATGTCGAGGGCGAGGCGCTGGCCACTCTGGTCGTGAACAAGCTGCGTGGCGGCCTGAAGATCGCCGCCGTGAAGGCCCCTGGCTTCGGTGACCGTCGCAAGGCGATCCTGGAAGACATCGCGATCCTGACCGGCGGCCAGGTGATCTCCGAGGATCTCGGTATCAAGCTGGAAACCGTGACGCTCGCCATGCTCGGCCGCGCCAAAAAGGTGCTCATCGAGAAAGAGAACACCACGATCATCGAAGGCGCTGGCAAAAAGGCCGACATCACGGGCCGCGTGAACCAGATCCGCGCGCAGATCGAGGAGACAACGTCGGACTACGACCGTGAGAAGCTCCAGGAGCGTCTGGCCAAGCTCGCGGGCGGTGTTGCCGTGATCCGCGTCGGCGGCTCGTCCGAGGTTGAGGTGAAAGAGCGCAAGGACCGCGTGGACGACGCCCTGCACGCCACCCGCGCGGCGGTCGAGGAAGGCATCGTGCCCGGCGGCGGCGTGGCACTCGCCCGCGCCTCGCTCATCCTCGCCAAGGTGAAGGCCGAGAACGACGACCAGCGTGTTGGCATCGACATCATCCGCAAGGCCATCCAGGTGCCGCTGCGCCAGATCGCCGAAAACGCGGGTGAAGACGGCGCTGTCATCGCCGGTAAGGTGCTCGACAAGGACGATTATTCCTATGGCTTCGACGCGCAGAGCGGCGAATTCAAGGATCTCGTCAAGGCTGGCATCATCGACCCGACCAAGGTGGTTCGCACCGCCCTGCAAGATGCCGCCTCAGTGGCGGCGTTGATCATCACCACCGAAGCCGGTGTGGTTGAGCGCCCTGAGAAAAAATCCCCGCCAATGGGCGGCGGTGGTGGCATGGGCGGCATGGGCGGCATGGGCGATATGGATTTCTGATCCAACTCTCCCGCCTGACGTTGAAAACCCCGGGGTCATGCCCCGGGGTTTTTTATTGGTTCATCGAAATCAAGCCAAAGACAAGCATTTCTTTTTCTGTAGAAAAA
>JAQNCU010000442.1 GCA_029077775.1 Acidocella sp.
AGCGGGAGAAGGTGTCGTTCGTGGTATCCAGATCCGCCATCAGCAAAGGCGTGCCGTTCATCAGGGTCTTTTCGGCCAGCCAGCGTATGCCGGTGGTTTTGCCAGCTTTACCGCGCCCGACCCAGAAGATGATTTTATGCCGCCCGCTCAAATCAATGCCGGTCGGCGGCGCCGGGGTGGATGCGGTTGACCTCTGGCTGTCAGCGCCGATCAGCTCCATCTCGGGCCCGGAATCTTCCTCCGGCCCGAAATTGAAAGAGGGGTTGGCGGAGGCAGGTAATCCGGATGGTGATCTCGGAAAGCGCAGCAATTCAGGCGTGTCGTCTTTCTGGGCAGCCATTGCAGACTCCTCTCATAGCGGGTGGGAAAGGCTGGATCATGATGGTGGTTTCTTGCCCAGCAGGCGGGCCATCACCTCGTCATAAGCCGGTGCTGGAGGGCGAATGATCGGGGCGGAAGCATTAGCCGTGGTGGGTGCGGGGTTTTCGGCGCGCGTTGCTTCCCAATCAATGAAGCTGGCCGGCTGAAATTCGGGCTCTTCCGGCACAGCGGTTGACGCGGACGGTTCCGCTTCCATGATGGCTGGCACAGCTGCTTGCGTTACGGTGGCCGCAGAGGTGCAGCTTTCAGGAGGCTGCGCGTTCTGAGGCCGATGTCTTTTCAGGGGCTGGCGTGCGCGAAACACCTCACTTTGCAACCAGTCTGCATTCCAGGATTTGCCGGTGCGATAGGTAATGCCGGCCAGGGTCATGGCACGCGCGATCGCCGCCCAGGACCAGTCGCCATGCACCAACTCCAACAGCATGCCGTGATGTTGACGAAGCCAGGGACGCACAACATCACCTTGCCGCCAGAGCGGGCGGAACGTGTCAGCCAGGGCGACGATTTCTGCCATGGTGGGCGTGCGCTTGCGCGACATGAATGCAGGCTTTCAAAAATAGCGGCGGTGAGTTTCACTATTTTTAACCCCGTACGCAATCTTCCGAATCGGAAGTCGCGTGTGAGGATGTCGCAAAGGCTGGTGCTTTCGCTGGCGCAATCGCTATCGCTAAGGCTGGCTTATTGGCTTGTGCAATGGCTGGCGCAAACGCTGTCTCTAATCACGTCTGCCGGTTGTGGTAGCGGGTTATGCAGCTACAACAGACCAAGGAATGCTAGCGCATGCGGAAGCGGTAGGATCGTGAGCGCGGCATGGTGATGTTTGGCACTGCAAACGCGCAGCAATAGTCATCGATGGTAACGCAAAGTTCTTTCCAACCAGAGACCCATTCGCACATTCGAAACATTACAGATATTTCAATTTACGCAAACATTCACCTTGCGGTAATGCAATTTTGCGTTGTCTCCGCTCGACCGGGAGGCGTGTTATGATTGCTGGGAACGATGATCGCTACGAAGAGGTTGTGACGCAGATTAGCGCCGCGAATAGTCTTGCGGACATGCAGGGCGTGGCAGTCAGCATTTGCAAAGCCTATAATCTCTCAAACATCGCGTATCACGCGCTTTATCATCCAGGTGCTCAAACCTTCAACCCAATACTGGTTCTGACTTATGAGCCGGAATGGGTCGAGCGTTATAAAAGCAACGATTACTTCAAAATCGACCCGGTGGTGGTGTCTGGCACGAAAGGCTTTTTGCCGCTCGACTGGGCGCATCTTGACAGAGACAGTAGTATTGCCCGCAATTTTTTCGCGGAGGCGGACAGGTTTGATGTTGGACGGCAGGGGATGACTTGGCCCGTTCGCGGGGCTGGGGGTGAGCGGGCATTGTTCACAATCACCGCGAATATGTCAGCAGCCGAATGGGAAGAACGCCAGATCGCGTATAAACGGGAATTTCAGATGATCGCGCATTATATGCATGATCGGATTGTGGAGATTTCCGGCTATCGAGAGGCCAAGCCCAAGCCGACGCTGTCCCGGCGTGAGATCTCGTGCCTGGAGTATGCAGCGCAGGGGGTCACACCCAAACAGACCGGAGCCAGACTCAAAATATCTGACCGCGCCGTGAGGTTGTTTTTAAGTTCCGCCTGCACCAAGCTTGATTGCGCCACGACACATCAGGCAATTGCCCGAATGGTCTCACTCGAAATACTGCGCCCGTAACAGGGCGACACGGGTCGCACGGCTTCGCAGCAATATAACGCGCTGGTAGAGCCGGTAATCCCCCCAAAACAAGATGAACTGAATATCGCTCGATCACGTTCTGTGAACCGGCGCATTCCGCATCGCCGTGGCTGTAAAGCCACCCCGTTAGTCCAGATAAAACCCGCAATTGGAGGCGGGTTTAGGAGGTGTGTCAAGATTCCGATTCGGAATCTTGCGGCCGTTAAAACTCCGCTTCTAAAAATGAATCGGCGCACGCAAGGCGCGTGAAATTTTTACTCCGGCGATGCTTCGAACACCGCCGCCGATGATGACATTCAATGAACGAAAGTGGAGTGGCAATGA
>JAQNCU010000443.1 GCA_029077775.1 Acidocella sp.
AGCCGCCAGAGCGGCGGGTATTTCTGCGCATCAGCAGGATGGTCGCCGAGAAGAGGTTGCGGCGTGTCTGCTTTGAAATCACCGCGGCGCCGCGCAGGCCGGGGCGGATGCCATCGCCATCAGCCCTGTTCATGCGCTGTTCTCGGCGGTGCCCACCCATTACAGCCCCTATGCGCCCTCCAACCGGGCGGCTTTGAACATTCTGCACATCCCCCAGGATGGCGACACCGCCGATGAGACCGATGCGGAAGGCAATATGCTGGTCGATTGGCCGGGCGCGGCCCGCGCCAAATTATCGGCATTGCGTGCGGGCTTTGCCGAAGGGCACGACCTCGCCGCGCTCGATGCTTTTCGTGCCGAAGGCGGTATCAGCCTGGAACGTCACGCGCTATTCGAGGCACTGGCCGCGCATTTCAGCACCGATGGCGACCCGGCATCAGACTGGCGGACATGGCCAGCCGCTTTCCAAAATCCTGAAAGCCCCGCAGTGCGGGATTTTTGCGCCCAATATGCAGGGGAGGTCGCCTTCCATGCTTGGCTGCAATGGCGTGCTGCCACCGCGCTGCACGCCGCCCAGACCGCCGCGCGCGATGCCGGAGCGCGGATCGGGCTGATCGCCGATCTCGCGGTGGGGACCGACCCGGCAGGCAGCCATAGCTGGAGCCGTCAGGCGGAAATTTTCAGCGGGCTGGAGATTGGCTGCCCGCCGGATTTGTTCAACAGCGCCGGGCAAAGCTGGGGCATCACCGCCTTTTCGCCGCGCGGCCTGCGCAATAGCGGCTTTGCCGCCTTTATCGACATGCTGCGCCACGCCATGAAGGCGGCTGGCGGCGTGCGGATCGACCACGTCATGGGCCTGGCCCGGCTTTGGGTCATCCCGCGCGGCTTGTCCTCGGCGCAGGGCGCTTATCTCGCGATGCCGATCGACGACCTCATGCGCCTCGTGATCCTCGAATCCCATCGGAATCGCGCCATCATCCTCGGGGAAGACCTCGGCACGCTGCCACATGGCTTTGGCGCGCGGTTGCATGATGCGGGCATAGCCGGGCTAAGGCTGCTCTGGTTTGAACGCGACGGGCAGGATTTCAAACCCCCGCAGCACTGGAACCCCAATGCCATCGCCATGACCACCACCCATGACCTGCCAACCATCGCGGGATGGTGGCAAGGGCGGGACATTGCCTGGCGCGAGAGGCTCGGTCTGTCCAGCGGCGAGTCCCTGCAGGCGGAACGCGACAACGACCGCAACGCACTCTGGCACGCCTTCACCGCCAGCGGCGCGGCTGTCCATGCGCAGCCAGATTTTGCCAATGCGTCAAAAGCGGTGGATGCCAGCTGCGCCCATATCGGTCGCGCCGCCTGCCAGTTGGCGCTGTTGCCGATCGAGGACGCGCTCGGCCTGAGCGAACAGCCAAACCTGCCCGGCACCACCATTGAACACCCGAACTGGCGCCGCCGCCTGCCTGCGGATAGCGCAAGCCTGTTCGCCCGCGCTGATTTGCAACGCCGCCTCGCCATCCTCGCCGCCGCCCGAAAATCATGACCCTGCCCACGCTCACGCCCGATCATGCCCTGTTTCTCGATATTGACGGCACGCTCATCGACCTTGCCGCCACGCCGGATGCCGTGACCGTGCCCCCCGGCCTGCCGGAGAGGCTGCGCCAAATGCAAACGAGGCTGGGCGGCGCGTTGGCCATTCTCTCGGGCCGCAAGCTGGCGGATATCGACAATCTGCTGGGCTCTGGCCTGCCTTGTGCGGCAGAACATGGGGCCTTGTTGCGCGATGCGGCGCATAACATCACCCACACCGCCGCCCGCCCGGCGGAATACGGGGCGTGGTTGAAAATCCTCAACCGCTATGTCGCCGCCATGCCAGGGTTGCTCGTCGAGGAAAAGCAATTCAGCCTGGTGCTGCATTACCGCCGCGCCCCGGAGCACGAGGCCGAATTGCGCCAACTTGCCGAGCAGCTCATCGCCGGGTCCAGTGACGCGATCCTGCTGCCCGCCCATTGCGCTTTTGAGTTCAAACCCCGCAACGGCAATAAGGGCGACGCCCTGGCCTATTTCATGACCACCCCGGCTTTTTTGAACCGCATTCCCATCTTCATCGGCGATGACACGACCGACGAGCCCGCCATCGCGGCGGCCGACAGGCTGGGCGGCCATGGGCTGCACGTCGCCCGAAATTTCGGCGGCAGTACCGACGCTGTGCGTGACTGGCTGATGACGCTTTAGAGCGGCCTGGCCTAAAGAATGACTCTTTGCGGGCAGCAAGCGCTTCTTTTTGTGAACAAAAAGAAGCAAAAAAACATTATTAATCTGGCCCATTGGGGTTCCAGAAGCCCGGCACCGGCATAACAAAAGATTTTTGCGCCGCTTTTTTTCAAGGCTCCAGAGCGCGATGACGTATAAGTGAATCGCAGGGGATTCCGGATCGTTTGA
>JAQNCU010000444.1 GCA_029077775.1 Acidocella sp.
GATCTGTCTTCGACGCTCAGGCCGGATATTTTGCGGCCCGTCACGATTGAGCCGGATGCTTTGGCCGCAGGTGTGCCCTCACGCCGCCTCAGGATTTCGCCGGACCATGCGCTTTATATTGATGGTGTGCTTGTGCCGGCCAAGGCGCTGATCAACTGGAACAGCATTCGGCAGGACAATACCGCGCCGGGAGTGACGTATTATCATGTTGAATTGCCTCGCCATAGCGCCTTGTTCGCGGATGGTACGCCGGTTGAATCCTTCCTTGACACCGGCCATCGCGGCATTTTTGACAATGCCTTTGATGCCGTCATGGCGCTGCCAGACGCCATGCAGGCCAAGCGTGAGCGCGAAAGCTTTGCGCCGCTTTGCACGCAGGGGAGCCAGCTTGAGACTATCCGCGCGCGCATTGCAGCGCGTCAACCAGGGCTTCGCTTGGCCGGCCTATCGGGCTGAAAATTTGCCTTTAACTAAATGAAGTTATTGTATTTTAGCTTTAAAATCGCACTCTAAAAACCTGGCGCCAGGGTGCCATCCGTTAGCCGCAATTGCCGGCTGCTCGTTTCATGGTGGCTGATCGCCACGATTGTTGTTTGCGGCAGGCGTGCGCGCAGCGTGGCGCGGATTTCTTTCGCCAAATTTGTATCCAGGGCGGAGGTCGCCTCATCCAGAAACAGCCAATCGGGCTTGGCCAGAATGGCCCGCCCCAGCGCCAGGCGTTGCTGCTCGCCGCCTGAAAGTGCCAGGCCCCAATTTGCGGTTTCCTCCAGCCTGGGGATGAGATGCCCCAGCCCCATGGCGGTCAATATTTCCGCAGCCGCCTCATTGCTGATCGTCTCTTCCGGCGCCGGATAGGCGAGGTTGCGCTTCAACGTACCCAGCGGGAAATAAGGCTTCTGCGGCAGGAACAATAACCGCCCTGGGGGCAGGGTGATCTCGCCGGCGCCAAAAGGCCAAATGCCGGCCAATGCCCTGAACAAGGTGGATTTACCAGCGCCGGAAGCGCCGGTGAGGATGATGGGCTCGCCGGGCGGCAGGCTGAGGGAGGTATTCTCGATAAGCTTGCGGCCATCGGGCAAAGTGAGGGTCAGGTTTTCGAAATTCAGCGCGGTGCCACCGGTGGCGCATTCAGGCCCGCTGCGAGAGGCGGCGCGGGCTGCTGTCACAGCCTCTTGAAAGCCGTAAAGCCGGGCGACGGTGGCGCGCAGGCTGACGAGGCTGCCATAAGCCCCGACGATCCATGAAAGCGGCCCCTGTACGTTGCCGAACACGCTGCTGATTTGGATGAGGTCGCCGAGTTGGATGAGCCCCGCGAAATATCGTGGCGCGGCGGCGGCGAGCGGGAACACACCGGAGACGACGCTGTAGCCATTGGTGAAAAAGCCGAGCATTTTGGTCCGGCGCATGATGGCCCACCAATTTGCCCGGACATGGGCGAAGCGTTCCCGCAGGGTGGAGAACTCATCTTCCTCACCGCCGGACAGCGCGATGGCCTCGGGGTTGTCGCGCACGCGGATCAGGCTGTAACGGAAATCTGCCTCGACCTTTTGCTGCATGAAGTTCAGATTGATCAGCTTGTTGCCGATTTTGTGCGTCAGCCAGGTACCGATGATGGAATAAATGATCGCCAGCCAGAGCATGTAGCCGGGGATTTTGAAGCCCAGCACCGTGATCGACCCGGAGATGAAATAAAGCACGGTGACGAAGCTGACCAGTGTCACGATGTTGGACAGCAGATCGAGCCCGAGGCCGAGCGTGTTGCTGGTGAAATCAGCGAGGTCTTGTGAGATTCGCTGGTCGGGGTTGTCGACGCCGATGGTGTTGGATTGGCTCAGGCTGATATTGTAATAGGCGCGGTCGGCCAGCCATTTGCGGCTGAAATCCCGGGTCATCCATTGCCGCCAGCGGATTTGCAGCATCTGATTAAGGTACACGGCATAGACCGCAACAACGATGAAGATGGCGGCATAGCCGACAAAGCCGATGATCACATACGGGAATACGGGCACGATTTTATAGGCGAAGACCAGCATGAGAAATTCATGGAAGTTTTTGGTCTGCAACGAATCGTATTGGTATTTCAGCCAGTAGGTATAATCGACGTTTAATTCCGTGAGCAGCAGGTTCAGCAGGATGATGGCGGCCAGCAGGCCGAGGGCGGACCATTTATCCTCGGAGGCGAAATAGGGCTTGGTGAGCACCCAGCCTTCGCGCAGGCCGGTTAAAAAGCTGCTGATGGAACGGCGCATTATTTGTTGTCTCCCGGATTTTTGGTGGCGGTTGAGACGAGATCGTTCAAGGTGGTCGCAACATGTGTGGCGCGTGCAAGGTTCACGCCGTAGGCTGAATAGCCGTAGAGGGACTGGGAATAGAAGACATAGGTGCTGCGGTTGGGGCCAAGCGGGATGGCGGCGATTTCAACCAGATCAGGAAAATTGAAC
>JAQNCU010000053.1 GCA_029077775.1 Acidocella sp.
CCGTCTCGAAGCCTTCTCTCGCCTCAAAACGGAGAATCACATTCCGAATAAATGGGGAAGAAGGGCCATCGAGCATCGCTTACGACCGTTGCCTTGGTCGCTGGCAACTTCGGGTCCGGTGCGACAAACCAACCCCCAGTGCCGGGCAATTTTTGCCGCGGCGTTGATAGCGTCGTCGGTCTCGGTGGCAACGTGGCGCGTGATCTGCGCGTAATCGTCGCGGAAATTTTGGTTGCGACGAAGGAATTCCCAGGCGAACCCGGACCGGTCTAACTGGCTCAATTCAGCGGCATCAGTCGACGACCGCCAGTCAGGTTTCCGTGCCACACGAGGTCCCCGCTGCAAGGCCCTACGTCGAGGGCAAGGGCGAAAGCTTTAAGTTGAAAATTCTGATCGGCAAGTTTCAAATTATTCAAGATATGTTAATGAAAATGAACGCGCCCAGATGTCCTGAAAAGCGGATTTACGTATTTGCGTATCAAGTGGTAGGCGGCCGGAGCAGATCGCGGTAGCCAAATTCGGTCATCCAGCGCGCCCGCGCCAGATGGCTGTCGTGGACAATTTTGGCGCGCTCAGTTTCCTTTGCGGGGTCTAGGCCGAAGACGATGGAAACAACCTCGCGCCAGTCAGCATTTTCTTCTGCCGCGTCCAGCAGGCGCAAATACGTGACGAGGTGACGCTCGTCATAGGTGGTCAGCTTTGGCGCCTCGGGTGGACGATCCTCGAACGGGGGCACTGTCATGCAAAATGTCCCATGAATTGGCGCCATGATACGTGAATGTTTGAGGATATCAAACGAAGTCTGTCGATTCTCTGGCGTTGATAAGTCGACAAACGAAGTTGGGATATATACTCATGGTTGTAGCCCGTGCTTGGCTCAATTTCGCAACTATGTCTCGCTATGCGGCGATGGCTTTTAGCCGTTGGGGTCGACCGTGCCCGAAGGCGATGTCCGCCGTTTGAAGAACTCGATGGGGTCAACACCGAGCACTTCTGCAATCTTTTCCAAGATGTCGACCGTTGCGCCGTTCTCCTCGCGCTCCAGCTTTCCAATGTAATTGCGATTGATGTCTGCACGGTCGGCCAGCTCCTCCTGCGAAATGCCTTTGGCATTTCGCAACCTCCGCAGGTTCCCAGCGACGATCGCACGCAAACTCATGCGCGGACGTCGCCATTTCACCTAATATAGTACCACCTAATAAATTAGGTATTCTGCACCGAGCAAGTTAAATGAGTTGATTTTCCGGGGAATTGCCATTGTTTCACATCGGCATAGCCCCCGTCTGCCGGGTGATTTCGGTGTTGTTTTCCGGCCTAAATCCGCCTATATGACCATTGTAGTCACGGTCGGATGAGAGGGGCGATATGCGCGAAATTCAGCTTCGGGATGCCAAGGCTAGCCTTTCAGCCGTCGTCGATGACGCGGTGCGAGGTAAACCGGCGGTAATTACCCGGCATGGTAAACGGGAGGCTGTCATTTTGAGCTTTAAAGAATGGGAGCGGCTGTCGCATGTGCCGTCATTCGGCCAGTTGCTGATGTCGGCCCCCATCGCGCCGGGTGACCTGCCGGCGCGTGACGGCACCCCGCTGCGCCAAGCCGATCTCTGATACATGTATCTGGTCGATACGAACGTCATCTCGGCCCGAGCGCCCTCGCGCGTTCCGTCAGCCGATTTGATTGCTTGGATGGACGCTCATTCCGCCGACTTATTTTTATCGGCGGTGACCATCGCGGAAATCGAGGACGGCATCGCCAAGGCAAAGCGCGAAGGCGCGAGCCGGAAAGCCGCGGATTTAACCGCCTGGCTGGAGACGGTGTTGCACCTCTACGGCGAGCGTATCCTGGCTTTTGACGTACCGGCGGCGCGGATCGCGGGTACGCTTTCGGACCTTGCGCGCGGCCAGGGCCACGCACCGGGCTTCGCTGACATCGTGATCGCGGCGACAGCGAAGCGGCATGGCCTCACGATTTTGACGCGCAATCTCCGGCATTTCGAGCCGCTTGGCGTGCCATTGCACGATCCCTTCGCGCAGCTACCGCCGGGCTGAGCAATGAGGCGCAAAGCCGTAGAGTCGGAAACTTGAGTTTACGGATTTGCGGCTTTCCGCCTTTGTGCTCAGTCCGGCATCCCTTTGTTCCATCCGGGCACGCCTTTGGCATAAAAAAGCCCCGCCCGAATAATCGGGCGGGGCTTTGCCGTTGGCTGGCTTAGTCGCCGTTGGTCTTGCGGCTGCGGGACCAGATGAGGTTGGAACCCTCGCCGTCCTCATCGTCGAATAGGTTGGCGAAAATCGGCGCGTTGAAGCTTGGGTCATCCAGCTTGACCGAGAGATATTCGCGGCCTTCGCTGGAACGCTTCGACCAGGCGGCCCCGATTTCGGCCCGGCCGACAAAAATCCGATGGCTGGGGGCGTTGTCGTTGGACCGGGTGGCTTCGGGGACGATGCGAACCCCTTTGGTCTGGACGCTCAGGGTGACGATCTCGCCCTGGTACTCGTTGCCGGATTTCTTGAAAGAACCGATGTTAGCCATGTCACTTCTCCTTGCTGTTTTCGAGCCCGCGACCATCGCGGCCTCGATGGCGATCAGGCGCCGGAGGCGATCGACGACGCATCCGCTGGCGGACCGGAGCGCAGCGGAGGACGGCAGGAGCAAAAATTTCTTGGCCCGCGAGGAATGGGCGGCACGCCCAGGGGAAGAAAGTTTTGCGCTGCCGTTGCGTCTCAGGCGATCGAGGCGCAGCCGGCATTCGGCCAGATCAAGCCATTGAGAGGACGTGTGGTCCGCGCATCGAACAATCTGCTCCAGGGGAAGAGGTGGCTGACGTTGGAAGTTTTGTGCAAGAGGTCTGGCATTCCAGGTGCGGGAAAAAGAAACCACAGCGTACAGAAAGGAAGACGCATCAACCCGTGCCGACCCACACAAGAACGCCCCGTGGAGAGGTGGTCGGCTGGGGCCGGGCTGGGCCGCACTGGTTTACGAAACGGCAGCGGGGCGAAACTCTTGGCAAGAGTGACGGACTTCTTGCCCTACGACCAGCCTGTCGATGAAGGCGCGCGGCCTACCGGCTTCTGGACCCGTCGGCCAGTGATAACGGCGCGGGACCAACGGCAAAGCCGTGCCCGATACTCGGAGAGGCAAACATGGCCATGCGCGCCCAGGCCGTGCACCCAATGGCGATTGCACCGATGATGGCGAAAACCACCTGCCAGCGGGCGGATGGCACCCCGATCTGCGCCAAGCCGAGGGTTGCGTGATAGCCGGCGATGGCTGCCGGTACTGCGTAAAGCAGCGCGATTCCTGCCCGAGTGAGAGGTGAACGGACTGTCGCGAAGGCAATCTGGCCGGCCGTTAGTGTTACTCCACCAGCGAAGCAGCCAATGAGAAACGCACCGATAATCCCAGCGCCACCTTGGAAGGCGGCAAACGCTACAGTTAGACCGGCGAAGAACGGCAGCGCATAAACTGCCAGCGTGAACAGCAGCCAGCAGAAATAGCCAAGACCAAAAAGGCTGAGGACAATATCAATGGCAAGCATGGCAGTGACCTCCGGACAAAGATCGAACGGACGCGCCTCCACCACCACCATGGCACGACAAAGAGTTTAGCAAAATTTGAACGATATATAAAATAAAAAATGCAACCTGAGCCGAGGGGTTATGGTGGCTACGGATTCGAATGTTGGCTTCCAAACGAGCCGCCACGATAAGAATAAAACTGAGTGCTAAACGGCAGTCCAGTGCTGGAAGCAGGGGCTTAATGCGAATAGGCAGAGCCGACATTATCCCAAGCGGATGCTTCGGCAACGATCGACCCAAGACAAATGGTGCGGGAAAAAAAGACACTCCTCTCTGACCTGAGATGACGTGTCAATGATCAGTGATTTCTTTGATCTTTTAGAAAGGCCTCGTGAGCGATGGCGGCCTCCTCCTTGATGCTTTCGTACGGTAGATCCTGCGGATTTTCTACGGACTTTATTCTATTTATAAATCTCGATATGTGTGTTTTTGCAGACATGCTGTCTTTCTTTTCGTGAATCTGGAGCAAAATATCCCTCATGCTATAATTTTTTGTTAGTGACGAAGCTCGGACGAGCAATTCGAATGTTTCTATATCGATAGAATAAAAATACGCGGACAAATCTTTGCCACCATGACCTGTTATAGTGACATTATCTAGGTGCATAGGAAAGTTATTCATGGTTACACAGATGAAGAAATATTTAATATCTATGCTGATTTTTGGATGTGCATTTTCCGTGATGATTTTGCAAATGGCATTGTAGGCTTGCTTCCACGGGCGATATCGTAGTTTCAACAAGCTTTCTTTGACGCTTTTGGGATTGTTATCCGTCGCAAGACTCTCATTGAGAGGGCGCGCAGATTTAATTTCCACTACAATCATAGCCTTTTCGTTTGGAATTGCTATCATTATATCCGGGGATCTAGCTCCGTCTCTCCCATAACTAAATTCGTCTATTATCTCGTATCGCTCATTTATCTGAAGAAAATATTTAACATAATCTCGAGCATATTTCTCGAATTCTTGCCCAAATTTATTGAAGAACATAATATCCTTGCCGCATGCCTGGTGTATTCGGTGAAATATGTTTTCGAACATAAGCTCTTCCACTAACTTTCCCTCTATTGGTAGGTAAAGTGTGTCTGATATTCTTAGAAACGGCTTGTTTCTAAGAATAGAAAACTCGTTAGGATTGGCTGAGTTTTTATCGGCAAACGACCTTCCTTGTTCTACAGTAAAAGATAGTTCATTCATAATCAATTCAATATCGGAAAATGGAATATTTGTTATTTCGCTTATTTTTTTGCTACTTATCGCCCACTCATCCATACGTGGCATAGAAAAAATACTATTTCTGCGCTGTCTACGCAGTTGTTCCACGATGAAGTAAACCATATTTATAAGCAACTTTGCAGATATGCCAGTCATGGTCTGGAGGCACTCAACAAATGGGGCAAGAGAGTTGTCTGTCAAGAATAGTTTTTGGGTTCTGTGGAGTTTGGACAGGTGATTGTCCCGAGATTGGCTGCTTATTGCCTTAATGAAGGCTTGGTTTATGTCGTCGTTTATCTCGTATTTCCGATCATTCAGCCTGGAAAAAGCCTCATGAAGCACATTTAAGGCTTGCATCTCTGATGGGGTAGTTCCGGTTGTCTTCCATTCCCTTAAGAGGGTCATCCAAAGCCTCCAGGCTTGTAGTCTGGAGTATATAGCTTTGTCCTTTGCATAGGCAGTTTTCTGGGGCGTTGTGCAAAGGTAACGGAGAGACCAATTTCTAAATACGCGTTCTTCGTAATGATTAAAAGATAGAACAGATAACTTTAACGCCAGGTCATCGCGAGAGTGGTCGCTAAATATTTTTTTGAAACTACGATTTGTACGATAAAATTTCTTATGTGATATAAGTATTTCGAAATTTGTTATTTTTTTCACGTTCTTCATTAGAGACACGTCAGATGAATAGGGCTGCATTTTATTAGATATTCTGTAGCAATAATCATGTCGGTTCCGTGCGTGCCGTTCCGGTTTATATTAGGCAACACAGCCACTTAACGCAACATCCGCCTTAGAGCGGCCGAACCGATCCAAGGAACGCCCGACTTGGGCACTCATCAGCTGCCCTCGCCAAATGTCCAGACCGGGATGCCAAGCTTTTTGGCCTTGTCGGCGAGGTTCGCCGAAATGCCAGAGCCGGGGAAAGCGATGACCCCGATCGGCATGACACTCAGCATCTGGTCATTGCGCTTGAACGGTGCCGCCTTGGCGTGGCGGGTCCAATCGGGCTTGAAGGCGATCTGTGGCACCTTGCGGCTATCGGCCCAGCAGGCGGCGATGCGCTCGGCGCCCTTCGGGCTGCCGCCGTGCAACAGCACCATGTCGGGGTGCTTGGCGTGAACCTTGTCCAGCCGATCCCAGATGGCATTGTGATCATTGAACTCCAGCCCGCCGGTGAAGGCGATCTTGGCACCCGCTGGGAGCAGAACCTCCGTTTCGGCGCGGCGTTTGGCGGCGATAAAATCCCGGCTGTCGATCATCGCCGAGGTCAGTGCGCGGTGATTGACCATCGACCCGGCGCGCGGTCGCCAGGCTGAGCCGGTGTGGCGTTCGAAATGGTCGGCGGCCTGGTCCCGGAAGAACTCCATACTGTTGCGGCGCTCGATGAGGGTGATCCCCTGCGCCACCAGCCGCTCCAGTTCGACTGAGCGAATTTCCGAGCCGTCCTGTTCCTTCTGGCTGCGCTTTTGGGCGTCCTCGTTATCGTCGAGCGCGCGCTGCACGCGGTCGGTGGCGCGGTGGAAGAGATTGACCGTGGACCAGAGGAGGTCTTCGAGGTCGGGTTCGAGGCGGGTGCCTTCCAGGGTTGCGACCAGGGCGTCAAAGATGTCGGCGACGGCACCACCCACGGCGTCGGGTTCGGGTAGCGGCCGCATATCGGGCTCATCTTGGAATGGGCGATGGCCATAGAGCTGAAGTTCGGTGAGAAGAGAGTCGGTCGGGGAGGATGCGTGCGCGGGCTCAAAGTCGGGATGGTTACGGTCGGTCGCCATGGTGATGTCCTTTTCGGAGTGACCGCGCCCATCGCGGCCTTCGTGGCGATCACTTGACGGCGGGCGGACCGGGCCGGCACCGCCGAGCGCAGCGACAGCGGCCGAAGCGCAGCGGAGGACGGCGGAAGGCGGCTATTTTGTCTCGCGATGCAAAGCGCCCCCCTTGGGGCGCGGCGGAAAATAGCCGCCTTGAGCCGTTGCGGGCCCGGGCCGCTTGCCGTCAGATCGCCCTATAGAAGGCCGTGGGCCGGGCTCTCTCCCGGTAAAGGAAACCGCTGGCGTCCGAGGTCAGACCTGATGCCCCATGCCTGCGGGATTGCGTCATCCCGACTTGGTTGTCTAGCGGGGGCGAAGATGCGTGGCACGTCTTCCGGGACGAGTTGTACACGTAATGCTGCCAGAAAATCATCGACGCCGAGATGGCGCAGGTCATCGTTGAAATCCTGCAGCCTCGGCAAAAGCGCCAAAATCTCGATGCTGGCGGCCGCTGCTCGCTTGGTCAGGGTCGCAAATGCTGCATCCCCCGCCGCATCATTGTCGCGCGCCACATAGAGACGCCGCAGCGTGGCTGGGAACTGGATGGCGGCGAGGTGATTGGCGGAGAGTGCCGCGACCATGGGCAGGTGCGGCAGAACGCAGCGTAGCGAGAGCATGGTTTCGATTCCTTCGCCCGCCGCCATGATATCGTCCGCCTTGCCGAACCAAACGCCATTGCCCAGGAGATGGCCCATTGCGCGTCTTGGTGTTTCGACAGGTGCTTTGCCGTGCCCCGACGGCGCGAGCCAGGTTCGATGGACCCCGGTGATGGCGCCAGTGATATCGGTGACGGCGGCAATCATCGCCGGCCAGGTCTCAGTGGGTGCATCAGAGTGCGGACGATAGTAGCAGCGTGGGTGGAAGCGGAGGCTTCCGGTTTCATGCAAAACCGTAATGCCGCGTCCGTGCAAATAAGTTTCCACGATTGTGCCCGTAATCGGGCAGGACATCGCAAACAGGCGCCGCGCGGATTCCGAAGATCCCGTTGGCGATGCGGCACGAAAATCATTGCCGTGCTCTGGTGCCGTGACGGAGTCTGGCATGCCGAGAAATCGTCTGGCCTCGCGGGCAACGTCGGCGAAATGAAAAAGCCCACATCGGGCGCGGATAATATCGAGCAGATCGCCATGCTGAGCGAGTGACGCGTCGGTCCATTTTCCCGCGGCACCTTTGCCAGCATCGGGACCGATCAGGCGCACATACATGGACCGGCCGGGGGTATTCTTGATGTCGCCAATGATCCAATACCGCCCGGCGCGATATCCATTGGGCAGATAATATCGGCACACGGCTTCGGCGTGATGCACGAGGGCGCGCTTCAGTTCAGCAGCGTCATTTCCCATTGTCTCGCCTTTCACGAGAAGAGGGACCCGCACTTGCGAACGGATCCCTCTCAAGACGAACCAGGTGCTCGTTCTACTCAGCCGCGATTGCGTCGGTGGCTGCGACCGCGTGCTCAGTATCGGCATTTGGCGCCGCGGGATCGATAGCCGTTTCGCTCTCCGAAGCCACCGATTCTTCGACGAGTGTGTCGATCGTCTCGCTGGCTTGCGGAATGACCTCAGGTGCGTTGTGCGCACCCGGGGTCCGCAGCGCTTCTGGCAGCCAAGCTGAGCCGGTGAGCAATTGCTCGGCCTGCTCCACCATGTCGGTCTTCTTCAACTGTGCGATCCGTTCAGCCGCTTGCTCGCCCTTCGCCTCGCGCACGGCTTCGAGGATCCGCGCCTTCGGCACCCGGCCGAGATAATTGTCCGCCGTCGGCGCCCAGCCCGCCGCCACCAGATCGAGCGACAGGGTTTCCGCGAGCCTTGTGGCGTGCGCCAGTGCCTTCGGGCGCCGGTTCCAGGCTTCCTGGACGGCGTTGACCGTCAGCGAGATGCAATGGGCGAACAAGGCCTCGCGGCTATCCGTGTCGAGCGACGCCAGCACATCCCATAACTCCCCGGAATCCTCAGGCAACTGTTCCGCCCAATTCCGGTGCCGGGCATCGATCCGCGCTGCTAGCGGCGTATCGGCCAAACCGGGAGCCTGGGTGCTGAAGACCACGCTCTTCGGCTCGATTTCCAGGCAGGAATCCTGCCCGTAGCGATAGAATAGTTTCAGGGTAAGAACGTGCAGCGCCGCAAGGAAGGCGATCCCCGGATCATTGCCGACGGCCTCTCGCAGCGCCAGCGTGCGATAGGACGTGAGTTCGCTCATCAGCTTGTCCGAGAGAGGGCGGATGGCATCGTCCTCTTCGGGCGGCTCAGCTTCGGCGCCGCCCTGAGTAATCGACTCAGCGCCAGGAATGCTCGAGCGCAGCGCGACGGCATTTTCGGGTTCCGCCGGATCGGTTTCGCCCTCGGGCCCGGCCTGCTCACGTTCAGCAACCGGCACCTCATCCTCGGGGCGGACATAGCCGCGCTCAACGCGCAGCCGGCCCGACCCGTCGATGCTCACAAACGCCCCCGCCCGAACGATGTAGGCGGCGTCATAGACCGAAGGGCGTTCGTGGATGGCGGCAATCTCCGTTTCAATCTCGCCCAGGCGTTGGTCGATCTCTTCGGGGATTTCGTCGGCAGTTGCGTAGCACTCCTCGATCTGCTCGGCCTCGGCGCGCAACGCCTCAACCTTGGCAATTTCCTCATCGGAGAGTGCTGCACGCGTACCCGAAATCAAACGCAGACCATAGGTATGGCCGTAGGGAAACTCGCTCGCCTCCTCGACCCATTTCCAGCCTTCGGTGCGGATGGTGTCGGCATCCCGCTCCAGCTTTTCGAGAACCAAGCGTTCGAGCAGCCCGACGTCCTGGAGCCAGCCGCCGTCATCCTGCTGGAACAAATCGCGCATGACGGCGCCACCTGCGGCAACGTATTCCTCGCCGGCATATTGCGCCCGCTTGTCCGAAGCGCGCACTGCACCCTCGGTCAGCAAGCGGCGGATCTGGTAGGGCTCCTTGTTGTAGGAACGCTGCATTGCCTCCCAAACCTGTTCCTGACGCTCATGGTCAGGGCTGACCGAGAAGGCCATCAGCTGGTCGAGATTCATGCCGTCTTCGGCATAGATTTCGAGCAGTTTCGGCGACACGGATGCCAGGCGCAGCCGCTGCTTCACCACCGATACCGCGACAAAGAAGACTGCGGCAATTTCCTCCTCGCTCTGCCCCTTCTCCCGCAACGAGAGGAAGGCGCGGAACTGGTCGAGCGGATGCAGCGGCGCGCGCTGCACGTTTTCGGCAAGACTGTCCTCTTCGGCGATACCCTCGGTGCGCACAACGCACGGGATCGGCGCCGTGCGGGCAAGGCGCTTTTGCCGCACCAGCAATTCCAGCGCGCGATAGCGGCGGCCACCGGCGGGAATTTCGAACATGCCGGTCTCGGCGCCGGCTTCGTCCAGCACGGGCCGCACGGTGATGCTCTGCAGCAGCGTACGCCGGGCGATGTCGGCGGCAAGTTCCTCGATCGAGACGCCCGCTTTCACGCGCCGGACATTCGATTGCGAGAGCACGAGCCTGTCGAAGGGAATATCGCGCGAGGCGCTGAGCGTGATTTTTTGAACGGCTTTGGCCATGGTGAAATATCTCCAGGACGGGCGGCCGGGAGACTCTCTCTCGACCTCCAACCCGTCATGAAGCTGCGGCCCTCCTCTCACTTTGAGAGGCGAGCCGCAGAACCGGACAGACGTACATGCGTAGAACCTGATCCCGATTCAGGCCGCGCGGTCGAGCAGTTTCTTTGCCCGCGCCTCGAGGTCGAGCCGCGAATCCTGATGGGTCTTGCCGCGCGCGACCGCGGTGATGCCTTGCACGAAATCGAATACGCTTTCAGGTTTGTGCCCCTCCTCGGCGAGCACGGTTTCGATGATCTTCGTCGTCTCGGTCTTGCTGAAGCCGCGCTTGCGCAGAAAATCGGCACGGTCATCGTCGGAGCGCGCGACGATCTGGGCGCGAGCCGCCTTGATGCCGTTGATGAATGGCGCGGGGCTGGAATCAGCGAACCGCGCCAATGCCGGCGCGGCTTCATGGGCAAAACGCGAGGCGGCGTATTTGGAATGCCGGATGGTGATCTCCTCGAAATCCTCGACGCCCCAGAGATTGCGATTCTGGCAAACCGCGCGGAGATAGAAGGAGGCGATGCCCAGGGTTTTCGCGCCTACTTCGGAATTCCAGCAATAGAAGCCACGGAAATACAGGTCCGGCGAGCCGTCCGACAGCCGTCCGGCCTCGATCGGGTTGAGGTCATCGACCAGAAACAGGAAGACATCCCGGTCGCTGGCGTAGAGCGTGGTCGTGTCCTTGGTCACGTCGACACTCGGGTTGTAGATGCCGGTCGACCAGTTCAGCACCCCCGGCACCTTCCAGCGCGTGTCGCCGGTGCCGTTGCCGGCAATGCGGCGCACCGCCGCCACCAGTTCGTGGTCGTAGATGCGGCCATAATCCGGGCCAGTGGCGGCGCGAAGCTCAAGGCGCCCATCATCGGTCTCCAAGGTTTTCACCTGTTCGGCGCGATGCGAGGCCAGTCCGTATTGCAAGTTGATCCCCGCCAGTGCGGCCGGAAGCTGGCGCAGATACGCGGCCGGCGCGCCCACCAGGCTGGTGAGCTGGCCAAAGCTCCAATGCGTCGGCGAAACCGGCTCGGCTGCACCGGGCAGAATCAAGGACAGGCGCTCGGCATCGGCGCGGTCCGCTTCGACGCGGATGGCAGCACTTTCAACGGTCCGGGTCCGGCTATGCTCGCTGCGGCTGTTCACGGAACTGAACAGCTCCGACAGCGATAAAAACCGCTCATCGTCGGGGCGAGAAAACCATTCCGAGAACACGCGCCCGACGCGCTGCCCCCGGCTGGCATCAACCTTATAGCCACCGCTTGTGTCACGGCCGGCATCCATAATTTCCACATTATTCATGGGGTATCTCCAAGACGGGATGGCCGGGAGACTCTCTCTCGACTTCGAATCCGTCACGAAAAACCCTTCCGCACTCTCACTCTTTCTTTGGGCACCGCCTGTCTCAACACGTCGCGTCTCCGGCCGCCAGCCGCCTTACCGGAAGTCGCGCGTCTTCACCTTGATTCGGTCGGCGGCGTTGTCCAGTGCATATTCATCCTGTCGATTTCGGACGAAATTCTCGTGGGGGTCGCTGCCTCTTCCGTCCGTCATTTGATCGCCGGAATGACAGGATACCGAAGCTGCGCCGTCGCGCTCGCCGATACTATGCAATTCACCTGAGAGATCAGTCAGCCGATGCGCGACAAGATGCACGACGTCTCCTTCACGCTGGATGCGGCCATAAACGGAAATCATGCCCGCCGAGAGAATGATACGCCGCTGCTTGTCATATAAATCCGGCCAAATCACGAGATTGGCGATGCCGGTCTCGTCCTCGATGGTGATAAACATCACGCCTTTGGCTGACCCTGGTTTTTGCCGGACGAGAACGATCCCGGCAGTCTCACACCATTTATTGTCTGGCGCTCGCATGGCTTCGGCGCAGGTGATGATTTTCTGGCGGCGCAGA
>JAQNCU010000054.1 GCA_029077775.1 Acidocella sp.
GATGATGACCTACGCGCAGGGCCTCGGCGTATCCTGCGAGTTCTGCCATAATAGTCGCGCATTCAACGATTGGGACCAGAGCACGCCGCAACGTGTTACGGCTTTCTACGCTGAGGCGATGTTGCGTGACTTGAACAGCAACTACATGGTGCCGCTGACCACGGTATTTCCCGCAGCGTTGCGCGGGCCCGAGGGCGACGTGGCAAAAATCAACTGCGCCACCTGCCACCAGGGCGTCTATAAGCCGCTATTCGGCGCCAAAATGGCTGATAAATTCCCGGCTCTTGAGGGGGTTGGCACGGTGCCAGCCGCCGCTGCGGGTCCAATGATGGTCAAGTGACGCGCGCCCGTAGCGTGTAATCGTGGCGATAGACCGGGGGCGGTGTCTCCCGGTCTATTCATTTACGGGTCTCTGGGACGCGCCAGCATATGAGGGTCTGATGAACAAACGCCAGCCGCTGAAATTACTCATGGCGCTTATCCTTTCCGGGTGCTCGGTGGTTGGTATACGCAGCGGGACAGAAGAACCGGGCTATCAGACCATCACCCGCATCGGTCCGGTTGAAATTCGCCAGTATAAACCTCTGCTGGCGGCGAGCGTTACGGTACCGGGTCATGAAATCGCCGCGCGATCAGCTGGATTCCGCCGCTTGGCGAGGTTTATATTCGGCGCCAACACCACCAACACGTCAATCAACATGACAGCGCCGGTTGCGCAATCATCCGCAACCATCGCCATGACAGCCCCTGTCGCGCAGGCCCAGGCACCGGGCGGCTGGGTTATCAGCTTCTATATGCCTTCAACCTATACCGCCGAGACGCTACCCAAACCGCTTGATCCCGGGATCTACATTCACGAAATCCCCGGGCGCACACAGGCCGTCATCCGCTTTTCGGGAATTCCCACGGCCAATGCGGTTGCCACGGCGCGCGCCACGCTCATGCGCACACTCACGGGCTCCGCATGGGTGGTAAATGGTCAGCCAACCGACTGGTTTTACGACCCGCCCTGGACGCTCCCGTTTTTACGGCGGAACGAGGTCGCCGTACCGGTCACACCCAAGGCACCAGAATGAGCGGCCTGATTACCTCGGGTAATATCGCCATCGTCATCATGGTGCTGACGATATTGGAAATGCTGGTGTTGCTCGCGCTGAAAGCCTCATTCGGCTGGCGTGTGGTGGATTTTCTGCCCAACATCCTGGCCGGAGATTTCCTTCTGCTGGCATGGTGGCTGAGCGGCTTGCAGTGGCAACTCTCCGCGTTGGCGTTGCTCGGCGCGCTTATGGCTCATGTGGTGGATATGTGCCGACGAGGCTATTTATGGTCCCGGTCCACGCGACCGGTCAAAATTACGGCACCTGGTCATTTGCCCCAACGTGACACCTCGATCTCCTGATCGGGCATACGGATGGGAAGCGGCCGTTTACCGCCTGCGGCCCGCCAGCGTTGCAACTTCCAGACATAGGCCAGAACCTCCGCGCAGGCGCGGTACAGCGCCACGGGCACATGTTCCCCCGGCTCCACATGCCGGTACACGGCGCGCGCCAGAGGCGGCGCCTCAACGACCGGAATGCCATGGCCGCGCCCGCGCGCGATGATCTCCTCGGCCAACATGCCGACACCTTTGGCCAGCAACATCGGTGCGCGGTCCGCGCCGCGCCGGTAGCGAATAGCCACCGCGTAATGGGTAGGGTTGGTGACAATGACCGAAGCCTCGGCGATTTTGCTCATCTGCCGTGCCCGCGCCATTTTGCGCGCCACCATGCGCTGGCGTTGGCGCATTTGCGGGTTGCCCGCCGCGTCTTTCATCTCCTCACGCATGTCAGCGTCGGTCATGCGTAAGCGGCGCCTGTGCAGCCAAAGTTGCAACGCCATATCGGCAAGCGCCAACACACTCAGCACCACGCATACATTCATGAGAACCGCGAGACAAAGGCGCAGCACAGGTGCCGCGGACGGATGCGCCATGGCCGCCAACGCGGCAAATTCAGGCCCGTGATCTATGACCGCGAGCGCCCCGATACCACCGATCAAAACAAACTTCATCAAAGCCTTGCCCGTATCGCTTACCCCATGCGCCGAAATTAACTGGCCGAGCCCGACATGCGGCAATAACTTCGAAAAATCCGGACGGAGCTGCCCGATATTGAGGATAAGCCCGCCCGTGGCAAAGCTGCCCAAGAGCCCAATGCCAGCCACCAGCCCCAAAAGTGGAAACATTATGGCACCGAAGGCCATGGCCCCATAACGCGCGGCACCCGGCCTCACAAACCCCGCCTGGCTTAGAGAGGCCGCGCAGATATCCGCAACATGCCCGCCCATCGCGGCGGCGGCGCTGAAGGTGAGCAGGGCGAAAGCCACAATGGCGGCGGCTTTGGGTAAATCGGCTGGGCGCACCACATCGCCGCGCGACGCCGCCTGTGCCAAACGGCGCGCCGTGGGGGCATGTCGCTTATCGCCTGTGCTGTCATCAGCCATGGTTCGTCATACGCAACATGGCTTGCAACCCGGCATGCATCATGTCGCCGATCACAGGCCCGAGATAGGGCGTGGTGCCCGCCATGACCCAGAGCCCGGCCAGGATCAATAACGGAAACCCGATGGTCAACAGGTTCATCTGCGGGGCGAAAACCGCCGTCAGCCCAACCAGGAGATTAACACTAAGCGAGACCGCCAGAACAGGCACAGCCAGCCTGAGGGCTGACCCAATCAGGAACCCGCCAAACGCAGCCAGCGACGACCAGGAATTGATATCGGCAACGCCGATGCCGTGTTTGAAGGACAATGCGAGCACCGCAAACATCGCCTCTGGCCCGCCAGCCGCCATGAAGGCCATCAGCCCGACCCATAACATGACATCATAGAGCACGGGGGTCACACCGGGAGATTCGCGGAATTGCAGTTCAGCAAAGCTAAGGCCCATCCCCAGCCCGGCAATCTCCCCCGCGCAGGCCACCGCCATGACCACAATCTGCATCACCATGCCCAGCATCGCTCCATAAGCTATCTGTACAACCCCGGCATAGATCGCGCCGGGTGGATCGTCAGGAAACGCGGGTAATGCGGGCAACCAAATCGCCAATGCAGCCGCGAAAGCGGCGACCAGGGCGGCCTTTACCACGGACGGGACCATCGCCGAACCAAAGAGCGGCGCCGTTAAAAATAATCCCGTAATACGCAAAAACGGCCAAAGAAATTGCCCCAGCCACAGCATGATCTGGTGTTCGCTCAGGACCAAGATTGATGCACCAGGATGGCAGCATGAGCGATAAACATGACCGCGAATTGGGAGATCCCCTTCATGGCCCCGAACCCGCCGAACAGCCCAATAGCGATCATCGCGATTGTTTTCGGCAGCAGGCTAAAAGTGGCATCCTCGATCTGGAGCGCAGATTGGATGATTGCGGTGACCACGCCAATGATGAGCAAAAATGCGATAATCGGCGTGATCGCGGCAAGTTCAGTCACCAGCGCCATGTGCAGCCAGATCACGTATAACGGCATATCACCCACCGATGGGCAAAAAACTGTTCGCCAAAGTGCCCAGCACGAGGACCCAACCATGGATCGAGACGAACATGAGCAGCTTAAGTGGCAATGAAATGAGAGTCGGGGACACCATGATCATGCCGAGCGACATTAATATCGAGGCAACCGCGAGGTCGATCAGAACAAAGGGGATATAGATCAGAAAACTGATCTGAAACGCCGTCTCTAGTTCAGATGTTGCGAAGGCTGGCACCAGCACGGTCAACGGCACATCGTGGGGCGTGTTATAATGCCCGCCGCTGAGGTCAACGAATAGATGCAGTGCAGGCTTGCGGGTCTGCGATAACATGAAGTTCTGAATCGGTGGTGTCCCGGCGGTAAGGGCATCAGAAAATCCGATCTGGCCGGAGAGATAAGGGCCTAGCGCCACGGTCTGCTCCTGCTGGATAACGCCACGCATGACGAACACGGTGAGCGCCAGTGCGAGCGCCGCGAGGATCATGTTCGGCGGCGTTGTCTGCAACCCCAGAGCCTGCCGTAACACCGAGAGGACGATAATGATGCGGGTAAACGCTGTCATCAGCAGCAATATGCCGGGTAAAAATGCAAACGCCGTGATCGTCAGAAGGGTCTGCACGTCGAGCGAGTAACGAGAGCCGCCGCCGTTATTAACCTGTTCCAAAAGGGTCAGCCCCCGCGAGGTTGCGGCATGCGCGGCCACGCAACCCACGAGACAAAACACGGCTGCCAGAACAGACACGGCCCTATTCATGACGGTCTCCGCCGTCGAGACGACCGATGACGCTGATTGTGGTCCGGCTGACCCCGATGAGGAATCTCTGGTCCTCCGCCTGGATCATGACCAGCGTGTTCTGGCCTCCTAGAGACCGTGCACCCAGCACCGTGATACAGGACGTTGTCTTGCGCCAAGGCACCGCAAAGCGCAGACGCCGCGACAATACCATCGCGATGCCGAGCACCGCGAAGATCACCACCATCGACACGACGGTAGACACCGCCTGCCCACCGCCGATGCCTGACAAGGCGCTAATCCTGCACCACAAGATTTGTGATATACGCGGCGGTGAATGGATTTGGTGGAGAATAATTCGCGCTGCGGTCCAGAACCGTGTTGGCGATTCCCAGACAGGCGGTTTGCAGATCCAGGCGCGATGCGGGGTCTGCGAGAGATTTTCCGGTTTCATTCATCAGGAGGTTAATAATTTCAGCTTTGATAATCGGCTGCAATTGGTCGAAGCTGCTCACCGCCTTCTGGTCATATGACGAAAATTGAACCGCAAATTGTACAAAAGATGACGCAGGATCGCCAGTGTCTTGCGGTATACTGACCACCACATCAGGGATTTGCGCAAAATAGATCGGCTTTGGCGGTATTATTTTGGGCTTCACCGCAGCCACCGTGAGCTTGTTTGGTGCCAAAAATTTCATGGCGACAAAGGTTCCACCCGCACTGGCACCCAAGCCAATAATGATAATGCCACCAATGATAAGCGTCTTTCCAAGTGCCATGGTATCCCCTTGAGACGCTGCCGTATTTGACAGGTCAATTTTACAGATTCAAAAAATATTACGCCGTCGCTGCGGCCACTATTGGGTCCTGCCGCCGCAAAATTTATTTGCGCCTTGAGTGAGAGTTTGCTGCAAACTAGCGCCCAAAAATTAACAAATAATTTTAGTTCCGCAAATATCCCCAATAAATATTAAGCGTTTAGCATTTCATTCGGGTAATGCTGCCGCGAAATTCCTATCAAGCCCCTGCCCGCTTTAGAGCGCGATGACTCTAGGTCCGCTCGTTTTGCGAGCGAACCTGGAGTCTGAATCGCCCTCTAAATATTTCGCTAGACCCGGATTCAGATCCTTGATCGGATCGCAAAGCGATTCGCTCAAGGATCATCCGGGTCTAGTGTTTCAGACCATCCGTCTTTTGACCTAAACTGCGGTCAGCAATGATTCGAACATGGTGTGCGCAACGCTGATCGCCTGTGCTGCCGCCTGATAGGCTTGCTGGTAATTGGTCAAAATCACGGCCTGCTGGTCGGTATTCACACCGGCCACAGCTTGTAATGTTCCTGTTGCACTCGTCACCTGAGCAGCGGTGGCGGATTGTTGGTTTTGCGCGGCCTGCGCGGCGGCACCAAGATTTGTACCAAAGCCAATCACCGCCTGCTGCAACGTGCCTACGACACTGGTGCCCGATGCGGTCCACGAGGCCGCCATCCGGGTCGCGTTGCTGCCACTCGTGCTTCCGCCTGGCGTCAGGGTCAGGCTGTCACCCGCCACGGGGGATCCGCTGATGGGCAATTGCCAGTATTGGCCGTTAGCAGGGCCGGCAGGATAAGCAATCGCCAGACTGCCATTGCCACCGGTCAACACCCCGCTTGCAATCGCGGTGCCAGGCGCTGCCGACGTGCTGATATTATAAGCCGTTGCAGACGTGAAATTCACTTGCAGGTTTTGCCCGAAATAAGCCGCCGGGATGATGGCTGAACCCGCATTCGGTGCCGTGGTGACAATGTCCGTACCACCCGCGATGCTGCCACCATTCTGGTCCAGGATGGCACCGCTGGTTTGGAGCACGCCGGGGCTTGCCACATAAGGGTCGGCGGCGGCGATCGCGCTTGAATTATTCGTTGTAACGGTGATGCCCGTGGCGGCGTCAGGGGCAGGGTTGACGGTAAATTGGTCGCCATTGGCGGGCGTACCAAAGATGGCAAATGTCAGCCCCGCAAAAGCTGGCGGTGTACCCGGAGCAGGGTAAACCTGCCCGCTCGCCTGATCAACCGCGCTCCAACCCGTTGCGGTCTGATAGGTCAGTGTGAAAGGCCCGCCATCCACAGGCAACTGCGCAGGGTTGCTCAACGTGCCCACCAGGCTCGCGCTACCCGTGTTGGCAGCACTGGCAATGACGCTCGGCGCTGGCACACTGAACAATGCGGCACCGCTGGCGCCAGACGGTGTGAGACCCTGGGCCTGAACATTATTCACATTTCCAGCAAAGATCGCAGCCACCGCGCTCAAACCCTGGAAGGCCGCCTGTCCCGCCTGAATGCCCGCCACGGCACTGCCGATGCTGCCATCTGCGGCACCAAGGCTGATTGGTGTCGCGGCCGACCCGGCAATAATTTGCGGCACGGAACTTGGTGTCGCTTGCACCGTTTGCAGGGTCTGCGGGCCACTCTGGTCCAGCAATACGGTCCCGCCAGAGGTGAGAACGACACTGCCATTGGCTTGGGGCAACGCATGGACGGGCAACAAACCGGAAAGGGTGTTCAGCGCGCCCTGTTGCTGGTCCAGCAATCCAGGATCGTTGGGCGCGAGCCTCAGATCTTTGTTGATCACGGCAAGCTGAGCGAGCGTCTGGTTGGCGGCGGAAACACCCTGCGCCAGGTTCTCGGATGCTCCAGATATCACATCGTTGATCACCCCCGCCGCATTCTGGAAGTTACTGGTGACGGTCTGCGCATCAGCCAGAACGGTCTGGCGCTGCGCAGTGCTGGTGGGGTTGGCGGCAAGCGTTGCGACATCCTGATAAAACTGGTTCATCGCCGCCTGCACATCGCCATTATTGGTCATTGCGCCTGATAGCGTGGTCAGCGAGGTCGATTGCGCACTCGCGGCCGCCGCAGCGGTGTTCGCGCTCCGCAACAGGGAGGCGGCAAAAAAACTCGCGGCGCGCGTTATCTGCGGCACCTCAACGCCAGTCCCGGGTTGGCCAACCGCGCCGATCTGCGTGGCCCCATTAACACTCTCAACCGTATATCCAGACGTGGATTGGTTGGCGAGGTTATTCGATACGGTGCTAATGCCAGCCTGGAACAACTCCAGACCGCTTAGGGCCGTATTCATCGCTCCGGTTATTCCGCTCATGGCATTCTCGTATCTTTGCTGGTTTGATTTTCGTTCGGCATCATCGTCCCATCAATGCCACCCGCCGCCAACCCGTGCATCACCTGGTTCATCAGCGGCGAGTTTGCGATGGTGATAATCTTCGCGGCGTAATTTGTGTCCGTCGCATATCCTGCCTGCTGCAACGCCTGTGCAAACCCGGCAACACTTTGTTGGCCAAGCACGTTTTGAAATCCCGCCTGGATCTGCCCGACATAATCACTGATGCTCGCACTATCATCCGCATAGTCTCGAAACGAGGCTGATCTCTGCACCATGACGCCATTTTGCATCTCCTGGGTTGCGCGATTGGTGCCCGTCTGTCCATCAGCGGCCTTAATGCCGAATAAATTATGGCCCGGTGCCGCCACCCCCCACCCGGTCTCCAGCGCGCTTTGTGCCAGCACGGCGACCGGTGGCACACCGAGCCTTTGTGCGGCAGCGCGCATTTGTGGCCACACGGCGCGGGCAAATTCCGTCGCTTGACGGACCATATCCCGCGCGGTCACGCTGTCTGTCGATGCCGCCGCGAGATCGCCAATCGCGGATGCAGATGTAATCTGCATCGCCTGTTGAACCGGCAGAGGAAGCGCCGGCTCTAGCGCGGCGGGCGCGGCAAGTGCGGGTGCCGCACCGCCCTCACCACCCACCTGTCGCGATGCCGCTGCGGCGAGGCCCGCATCATATTTTCCGAAATCATTCTGTGCGATGTTCCACAAAAACAGGCTTTGAAAATCGCTCCCCCCCGCGCCCAAACCGCCCGCATCAAGACCGGATTTATTCAGCTCTGACAACATCTCATACCACAGCATGCCAGCCATATGCTGCACCGCCGCCTTCATGCCGGGCGCTGCCACTGGCGGGCTGTGATCAGCTGGCTTATCAACAGAAACGGACATCATCATATCACCTTGATCACGCCATTAATCGCGCCTGCCTGTTTTAAGGCTTCAATAATCGCAATCAGGTCAGACGGTGTCGCCCCCACAGCATTCAGCGCCGCCGCAACATCCGCCAGCGTGGCGGCACGTGGTAAATTGATGATGTTCGCTTTGCCCTGCTTGGCGCTCACCACACTGTTCTGCACGCCCACTGTCGTGCCATTGCTCAAGGGGCCCGGCTGGCTCACGCTGTTCACGGTTTGAATGTTCACGGTCAAATCACCATGGCTAACCACAGCAGGCCCCAACGTCACACCAGCATTCATCACAATCGTGCCGCTCTGCGCGTCCACGATGATGGTGGGCGCCTGCGCTGGCGGGTTTATGGGTAAGGCCAGGACATTTGACACAAAGCGCATAGGCGCCAGGCCACTCGGGGTCAGATCAACCTCCCCAGGTGAAATCGCGTTCGCAACACCGCCGCCATAGGTGGCGTTTACGACATCGGCAATCTGCTGCGCGGTCTGAAACCCAGGCTGGTTCAACAGCAATGTAATCACACCATTATTGGAATAGGTGGCGGGAATGCTGGTGGACAATATCGCCCCGCCCGGAAGCGAGCCGACGGTTGGCACATTCACACTTGCGGTGTTGCCCCCCGCACTGGTCGCAAAACCGCTTACCAGCAATGGTCCCTGCGCCTGCGCGTAGACCACGCCATTGCCCCCGCGCAGGGGGGTGGGCAGCAATACGCCGCCCGCCAGAGAGTTTGCGTTGCCCACGGCGGACACCGTTACATCAACCCGCTGCCCCGCTTGCGCAAAGGCGGGTACTTCAGCGGTCACCATGACCGATGCCACATCATCGGGCTGCATCGATGTGACGTTCGGCAATGAAATGCCCATGTTCCGGAGCATGTTGAGGATCGACTGCTGGGTATAGGGCACCTCTGTCGTTTGATCGCCTGATCCGGGCAGCCCGACAACAAGACCATACCCATAAAGCTGGTTCACAGGCGCGCCACCAACTGAGACCAATTGCGCGATGGTCGTCGCATCGGCGCGCGCCTCAAACGGCATCAACGCCAGGGCCAGCAACAAAAGCCGGTTGATCATTTTTTCCCGGTTCAAAACGGTGACACCCGGTTGAGAATTTGCTGAAGCCAGGGAATATTATGCGCCCCACTGACGGGCCCATTGCCGACATACTGAACATTCATATCGGCGACGTTATTTGAACTTATGGTCGTGTTGGCGGCGATATCATCCGGGCTGGCATACCCCGTGACCACAATGCTCGTGACATTACCGTTGATGTTCACATTGGTCCGCCCCGCCAGGGCCAGCGTGCCATTCGGGTCGACATGGGTGATCACCGCCTCCACCTGCCCTGAGATGTTATCGGATGCGGTTGCCGCGCCAGCGCCTGTATATTCCTGGTCAGATGTCGCACCGATCGCCGGTTGAAACGGCGTTCCCGTTGAATCTTTACCAAACGTAAGCGGCACACCCATGAAGCTGGTCATCGAATCATTGATCACGCCCGTTCGTTTGAGCGAGGCATCGTCGTTATTATTGGCGGCGGCACTGGTCACGATGTCGATGGTGACAAGATCACCAGGGCGCCAGTCACGCCGCGGCTCATAGAGCGAACCAGAGGTCGATGCTGGAAACACCGAGCCGTTCTGTGAGTCCTGCTGCGGCTGCACCGCAATCGGAAACGCAGCAGGCTGAACAATCGCCGCCGGACCCGGTGCCACCGCGGCACACCCCGCCAAAGCAGCATAAAGCCAAACAAGACACCACAGCCGATTCATGCCCCGGCGGCAGCCTGCGCCAGATAATTGAGCTGATTATCTATGGCTGACGCTGCTTGTGTCCCCAATTGATAGGCACGCTCTGCCGAGATCATATTTACCATCGCCTGCACCACATCCACATTGGAGGATTCAAGGTAGCTCTGATTGACCGAGCCCAGACCATTGGCTTGTGGAACACCATTGGTGGCGGCACCGCTCGATGTCGTCACCGCGAATAAATTCCCGCCCAGCGGCTGCAAACCCTGTGGGTTCACAAAGTTCGCAAGCTGGATTTGCCCCACCTGGGTTGCGGTCGCCGCACCCGGAACCGTCACAGACACCGTGCCATCGGTGCCAATGGTCACGCTGGTCGCGTTGGCGGGTATCGTCACCGCCGGTACCACCTGATACCCGCTTGAATTTACCAACTGGCCATTCTGATTAAGCTGGAACGATCCATCGCGCGTATACGTCGTCTGGCCATTTGGCTGCAAAATCTGAAAATATCCGGCGCCGTTAATCGCCAAATCCAGCGGGTTCCCCGTGCTCGTCAAGGTCCCTTGTGTCAGCGTGTCTTTAATTGAGGCTACCTTCACCCCTGTCCCCAACTCAAGCCCGGACGGGTACACCGTCTGCCCGGTGGAATTTGCCCCGGGCTGAATGCCGTCCTGATACAACAGTGATTGAAATTCTGGTGTCTCCGACTTGAACCCCGTCGTGTTCACATTCGAGAGGTTGTCCGCGATCGTGTCCATCATGGTCTGGCTTGCTTCCAGCCCCGTCGCGATGGTGTCTAATGCGTGGTTCATACCGGCATGCTCCTTTGCTCGCCTGCCAACGCCGCACGTATGTTTTCGGTGCAGCCCGCCAAACTTTGCCTATTCGTCTTCATCCGCTTGCCAGCATCTGGTTCAGATCCTGGCTCGACGCGGATTGGGTTTTCATCATTTCGGTCTGCAACTGATAAGACCGGCTATCAGCAATCAATTCCATCATCGACTGTGTGGGGTCCACATTGCTGTCGTTCAAATAGCCCTGTGCCACACTGCCCTGCGCCGCCGGGCGCAGCACCTCACCGGCGGGCGGCATGTAGAGCGTGCCCGAGAGCGGCGTCAGCGTACCCGTTGGTGTACCTACCAGATTTAGCTGCCCGTATGCTTGCGCGGCACTGCCCGGCGACGATGCCGGAACACCCGAAATGGTTCCATCGCTGCCAATCTCCAGCTTCGCCAGTATCGGAAGGTTTATCGGTTGGCCCGTGATGTTTAATACCGGATTGCCCGACGAATCTGTTAGTATCCCGGCGCTGGATATGGTCAGTGCACCATCACGCGTCAGCGCTGTTCCGGCCGGGGTTTTAACCTGAAGCCATGCGTCTCCTGAAACGGCGATGTTCATAGGGTCGCCGGTATGGCGCAGCGGCCCTGGCATGGTGTCTGGCCCCGGCGTCAGCACCGTGGCATCCGCACCTGCCGGGGCGTTGGCACCCTGGTAATTGGCGGCCTCGGTCAGTGCCTGCACCGCTTCAAAACCGCTGGTCTGCTGGTTGGCAAGGTTTGTTGCAACCGCCTGCATGCGGGCCGTGATCGCCTGCAGCCCGGCCATTCCGGTATATAAAGAATTTGTCTGCATGGGTTAAATCTGCACCAGACGCTGGCTGTCCTGCTGCTCGGTCTGCACCACCGAGGTATTCGCCTGATATGCCTGCTGATATTGGATGAGCTGCACGAGCAACGCTGAGGTGGACGCGTTCGACTGTTCGAGGTTCCCGCCACTTAAAGTGCCCGCCTGCCCGCCGCCCGGAACATTAACAACCGCCGGACCCGAAGTTTGAGACGCCGCATAAATATTGCCCGTAACCGGGGTCAACCCCTCCTGGTTTATGAAATTCGCCAGACCCAACGTGCCCGCCGTAACCGTCTGCCCGTTGCTGTAGGTGGAGGTCACCGCACCGGTTTTGGCGATTGTCGTGCCGCTGTAATTAC
>JAQNCU010000445.1 GCA_029077775.1 Acidocella sp.
TTCGTAAGAACTTTGCTTTTCTTTTCCTCAATCCTGAAAGAATTTGTTCCCTCTTGTCTTCAGGGAGGTCTTCATTGTGTTGAAGATACGGGTTGCCAAGTGTGCCATTCTCCAACCGTCTCTGTAAACTTTTCTAGGTCTATTCGAATTTACTATTTTAAGTACAACCCTACCAATGTTCCAATATGTGCTGACGATGTGATCAATGTCGATATTTTGGGACAGTCTTTGACGCCGGGGCAAAAGCCGAGTGCCGAAACGCTTTTGCATTGTCAGCTTTACCGTAATTTTCCACCGGTCGGTGCTGTTTTGCACGGGCATTCAGTCGCCGCCACGGTTTTGTCAATGCTGGGACCTATTCGGTTCTCAGGGTATGAGATCTTGAAAGCCTTTGGCTTTGCCACCCATGACATGGATGTCGATCTGCCCGTTTATGAAAACGACCAGGATATTGGACGATTAGCGGCCAAAATCGACCCGTTATTGCTGGCTGATCCGCCCATTGGCTATGTGATTTCAGGGCATGGCGTGTATGCCTGGGGAAGCAGTGTGGAGCACGCATTTTGGCGGCTTGAAGCGTTGGAGTTTCTGTTGAATTGCGAGTTGGAGAGGAGACGCCTGACGTGAGCCGCCTTAGAATTTATGAAGACGATCTGCCCGCTACGGCTGTAATGAGCACTGAAGATCACGCTATTATGGCGACCGAACTGGCAAAAATTGGGGTCGAATTCGAGAGATGGGAAAGCCCGGTGGTATTACGCCCCGATGACAGCGCCGAGATGATCCTTGAAGCCTACCAGCCTTATTTAACCCGCCTGATGGGGACAAAAAAAGCGGGTTCCGCTGATGTGATAAAACTAACCCCAGACAACCCGGCCGCCCCAGCTTTACGCCAGAAATTCCTGTCAGAGCATATCCACACCGAAGACGAGATCAGGTTTTTTGTTCATGGCGGCGGGCATTTTGTTATGCATGTGCAAGGCCGCGTATACGATGCCTATTGCGAAGCAGGAGATCTTATCGCCGTGCCCGCCAATACCAAGCACTGGTTCGACGCCGGGGAGACGCCGTTTTTTACAGCGTTGCGGGTATTCACTGATCAATCCGGATGGGTTGCGCATTTTACGGGTGATGCGATCTCATCGTGTTTTGCCGTCACTTGATCCTGCCTCCAAGCGCGATACTGATGGATATCGAAGGAACGACGACACCGATCGCCTTCGTGCATGATGTGTTGTTCCCGTATGCGCGCGCGCGACTGGCAGGATTTTTAGATACATATGCCGGTGACCCTGTGCTCGATGGGATACCGGAGCCTAAGCTGGGAAGCCTGCTTGACTGGATGGAGCGCGATGAAAAAACCAGCGCGCTGAAAGCGATACAAGGACGAATATGGGAACAAGGTTATGTAGACGGTGAGATAAATGGCCTTACTTATTCGGACGTGGAACCTTCCCTTCGGCGATGGGTAAGGGCTGGTCTGAAAATGTTTGTCTATTCATCAGGGTCGGTCACCGCGCAAAAGAACTTGTTTCGATACTCAGAAGCGGGTGATCTGACCGGCTATTTCCAGGGTTTTTTTGATACAAATGTGGGCGCAAAGCGCGATCCGGCGAGTTATACGGTAATTTGCCGAGGCGCCAATATAGCGCCACAGGAATGTTTGTTTCTCTCAGATGTTGAAGCCGAGCTTGATGCCGCCGCACAGGCTGGGCTTCTTACGTGCCAGATTGTGCGACCCGATGACGGCACGAAGGCTGGAACACGACATCCGACAGCCATCGACTTTTTCGATGTCTCGACGAAATTCAACCTTCCGCATGGTTAAATGGGACAAGGCCACGAAGACGACCGTAAACCGGTTTGTAAATTCTATTGTGAAATATCTGGCGGCCCGTCCGACGGCGCGGGCGTTTCTGTGGGGTCTTTCCTCGGCCTTGGCGCTTCCTCCGCTACATCTATTGCCGATTTTATTATTCAGCGTTCCCGCGTTCCTCACATTGATCAACGGCTCAAAATCGAGAAAAAAACTTGCCCTGATCGCGTGGATGTTTGGTTTTGGCTTGAACCTTGGAGGTCTTTACTGGATTACCGAGCCCATTTTGACCGAGGCCGCCAGTTTCTGGTGGCTGGTCCCCTTGGCCGCACCGTTATTGGCATTCGCAGTCGCATTTTACAGCATGATCCCAGCACTTGCCGCTTCCTGGACCAAGCCCGGACTCGGGCAGATTTTGGTCTTTGCGGGGTCGTGGGTTGCCTCTAACCTGATCCAGCAATTTGCCTTTTCGGGGTTTCCTTGGAATTTCTGGGGAACCGATTGGGCCATCCCCGGCGTATTGGGCAATGTGTTCATTCAACCCGCTGCGATATTTGGTGTTCACGGCCTGACATTTATAACGATTGTGATCGCAGGTTTGCCTCTTC
>JAQNCU010000446.1 GCA_029077775.1 Acidocella sp.
CGAGCGGGCGAAGATAAACGTAACGCGCGTTATCCTCCATGATCGTTTTGGCTTCATCAGGGTGGGATTTCAGCCAGGCTGAGATGCTCTGGAAGCTGACGCCGTTGGCGGGAAGGTCGCCATCGGCGACCAGGATGCGCCCGATGGGGGTGTAAGGCTGACCGTTCTGGCCATCGAAGCCAACGCGCAGCGTACGGCCATCGGGCAGCAGGATGCGGCCGGAGCCCTGGATTTGCAGCATGAAGGCGTCAACCGGGTTTGCGAGGTAGGCGGTGACGGGTGCGCGCCGGTAAAGGGCATTACGATCGATGGCGGCGCGGGGGAGATCGGCGAGTTTGCGGTCTGCGGGTTTGGCGTAAAGCGGGACGGTATAGCCGCGCGAGAGGTTTTTGGCGCCCGGATATTCGGGCTCAAAATAGCCTGTGATGAGCGCCTGACCGTTGATTTGATAGGCGGTGAAATTGGCAGCGAAGAACGCCTGGGCGGCGGCTTTGTCACCTGGGGGAACGATCTGGGCGTTGCCGCAGGCGTTTTGCCAGAGCCCGGCCTGGCCCGCCTGCGAGGCGGTGATGCCAGCGCCGCCGAGCTGTTGATCGGCGGGCATTAAGTCGATTGTTTTACAACTGCGCACGAAGGCCGCCAGTGCCGCGGCGGTGTCATCGGTGCTCCAACCGGGCAGGGACGAGACCTGCGTGAGTGTGAGCGGCGGTGTGCTCGCGTTGATTTGCGGGGCGGGGCCGGGGGCGGGGACCGCGCAGCCTGCGAGCACGAACGGTAGGAGCCAGCCGAGACGGCGCATGATCAGCCGGACCGCGCCGCGGCGAGCCGCCAGGTGAGGTCTTTGGATTTCAGATTGCGCTCAAAGGTCCATAGATCAGTGAGTTCGGCCACAGCCTCGGTCCCGCTGGTGGGAACGCCAGCGGCATCGAGGGTGACATTTATCTGGTCAGAGATAAAGCGCACGATGATGGCGGCCTGGTCGCCAAGCAGCTCAGCGTCCTCGATGGTGGTCGATGCGACGGATTTGATCTCGGTGCGGTGACGCTCACCGGAAGCTTCGCGGTTGGTGATCGCGGTCTCGAAGGTGTGGAAAACATTGTCGTTCAGGAGGGTTTTTAACGTGTTGCGGTCGCCCGCGGCGAAGGCGGTCACGATGACGCGGAAGGCTTTTTCAGCGCCGGTGAGGAATTGTGGTGGGTCGAAATCAGGCGCGCGGTTGACGATTTGCATCAGGCGCTCGCCCAGGGCTGAGCGCGGGTCTGGCACCGGGCGGGATGCGCTGGGGGCGATGGGGCGGCCGTCCAGGATGGGGGCGGCGCCGAAGGCTGGCATCTGGCCCGAGGGGATTGGCGGTTTTTCAAACCCGACGCGCCGGCCCAGCACGCTGCGAAGGCGGAGCACGAGGAACAGGGCGACCCCTGCGAACAGCACCAGGGCGATTGGGAAATCGCCGAGGTTCTGGAGAAAATTTGCCGGCACGACACCCCCTTATTGCCGCCAATGGGTCAGGGTGGTGCCGCTGTTGGCGTGGCCCCGGCCCGGTTCTGGCGTACCATGTGACGAGCCTGAGCGGGATCGGCTGATTCCAGTCAGGCGGTTTATGTTGTAGGGCATACGTCCGTAGGCGCCACCCGGCAACACCAAACTGGCTTTAAGGACTCTTCATGTTTCTGTTACGCCACGGGCAAAGCTATTTTAATCTGCATTTCACGCAGACCCGGCAGGACCCCGGGATAGAGGACCCGACGTTGACGCCGCTTGGCGTGCAGCAGGCTGAAATTGCCGCTGAACGGCTGGCAGGGGTGAAGCTGACGCGGGTGATTATCTCGCCCTATACGCGGGCATTGCAGACCGCTGCGCCGATATTGGCCGGACGTGGGCTGCGCGCGGAGATTATGCATGAGGTGCGCGAGCGCACGGCCTTTGTTTGCGATGTTGGTAGCCACCCGGATGAGTTGGCGCGGCGCTTTCCGCAGCATGATTTTGCGCATTTGCCTGCCAAATGGTGGCGGGACGGGGTGGAAACCGCGGAGGAGACGATTGCGCGTGCCAATGCTTTCAGGGCGGTGATGGCAAACCGGCGCGATGCGGCGACGACGTTGCTGGTGAGCCACTGGGCGTTTATTTTGGCGTTGACGGGGATTTCAGTCACAAATGGCGAGATGATTATTTATGACCCCAGGGATGTTGCCCCGGAGCGGATTGTGTGGCGGCCATGATGTGTGTGGCGCGGCTGGCGTGGCGATGTTGAGGGGGTGGCATGGGGTTGCTGGCGGTTGACGAGCCCGGTCCGTTTGAGGTGGTGAATCCGAACGGGGCATCTGCATTTTTTTTGACGGCTGACCATGCCGGGCGAGAGATACCCCGGGCGTTGGCGGGGCTGGGTGTTTCTGCGGCGGATATGGCGCGGCATATTG
>JAQNCU010000055.1 GCA_029077775.1 Acidocella sp.
GTCGTTGACCTCCTGCGGGGCGGTGACATTGCCGAGCGATTTGGACATTGTCCGCCCGTTTTCATCGAGCACGAAGCCATCGGTGACGATCGCCTTGAAAGGTGCCACGCCGCGCGTGCCGATGGATTCCAGCAGCGATGCCTGGAACCAGCCGCGATGCTGGTCGGAGCCTTCGAGGTATAAATCCGCCGGGGTCGGCAACCCGCGCGCCTCCAAAACAAAAGCATGGGTGGAGCCGGATTCGAACCAGACATCGACAATGTCGAACACCTGTTCGTAATCATCCAGATTATATGCCTCGCCGAGGAAATCCTGGCCCGGGCGGGCATACCAGGCATCGGCCCCCTCGCGGGTGAAAATGTCCACGATCCGCGCCATCACCGCGGCATCGCGCAGCGGCTCATGCGTGGTTTTATCCACGAACACCGCAATTGGCACGCCCCAGGCACGCTGGCGGGAGATGCACCAATCCGGGCGGGATTCGACCATCGCGCGGATGCGGTTGCGGCCGATCTCGGGCACGAATTTTGTGCCATCGATGGCCGCGAGGGCCTTTTCACGGATTTTTTCGCTGCCATCCATGCGGATGAACCAGTTGGGCGTGGCGCGGTAGATCAACGGCGCTTTGGACCGCCAGCTATGCGGGTAGGAATGGACAAATTCCTCCCGGTGCAGCAATGCGCCCGCCGCCAACAAGGCCGCGCAGACAGGCTCGGCGGCCCTGTAAACGTGGATACCCGCAAACAGCGGCACCGACGGGTAATAGGTACCATCCGCCTGCACCGTATCGGGCACAGCGATACCATGGTTACGGCAGAGAAAAAAATCATCCTCGCCATGGCCGGGGGCCATATGGACAATGCCAGTGCCCGCATCGGTTGTGACAAAATCACCCAGCATCAAAGGCACGGCGAACTCATAGCCAGGGTGCTGGCCGTATAACGGATGACGATAGGTCCGCCCCGCCAGCGCCTCGCCGTTGCAGATATCGCTGACCCGGTACGCGGTGATACCGACGGCCTTCGTGAAATCCTCAACCAGCGCCTGCGCGACGATCAGCGCCTCCCCCGGTTGGGCAAGACTGTTCTCGCCGACGGCTTCGACGGTGATCGTGGCATAATCAAACGCGGCACCGACCGCGAGCCCGCGATTGCCGGGGATGGTCCAGGGCGTGGTTGTCCAGATCACGATGGCCGCATGGCCATAAGTGGCGGGGAATTTCACCCAGATCGCGGTGTCCTTCTTATCGTGATACTCCACCTCGGCCTCGGCCAGGGCGGTTTTTTCCACGGGGCTCCACATCACCGGGCGCAACCCCCGATACAGCGCGCCGTTGAGCAGAAACTTGCCAATCTCGCCCGCGATCGCCGCTTCTGAGGCGAAATCCATCGTCGCGTAACGGTGCGCCCAATCCCCCGCCACGCCCAGGCGCTTGAATTCCGCCGCCTGCACATCCAGCCAGGTCTGCGCATAGTCCCGGCATTCCTTGCGGAATTCCAGAATTGGCACCTGGTCCTTGTCCTTCCCCGCCTTGCGGTACGCCTCCTCGATCTTCCATTCGATCGGCAGGCCGTGACAATCCCATCCGGGGATGTAATCGGCATCGCGCCCGGACATTTGTTGCGCGCGGTTAATGACATCCTTGTGAATTTTGTTCAGCGCGTGGCCGATATGCAGATGACCATTCGCATAAGGCGGGCCGTCATGCAGGATAAAGCGTGGCCGCCCCCTGGCGCCCGCGCGCAGCCTCTCCCACAGCCCCATCTCCGCCCAGCGGCGCAGCATTTCTGGCTCGCGCACCGGCAGGTCACCCCGCATGGGGAAATCCGTGCGCGGCAGAAAAACGGTGGCTTTATAATCGATTTTGGTCTCGGTCATGATAAACTATCCGACAATGGTGGGGCGCGAAACCCTGTCAGACGACAGGTGGCGAGGTAATTCGCGAATAATCTATGCCGGTCATGCACGGTTTATGCGGTTCGGGGCGGCGTGCCGTCAAGCGCGGGGGCCGGATCAGCGAGGACCAAACGGGCGGCGACGGCATCCTGCACAATCTGCGCCTTCAAAGCGTCGAAATCAGCGAATTTCTGCTCAGCGCGCAGGAAATGATGCAGGTTGATGGTCAATTCCTGGCCGTACAAATCCCCGTCATACTCGAATAAATGCGCCTCCAGCCGGGATTGTGTGCCCCCCACGGTCGGGCGTTGGCCGATATTGGCGACACCTTTGACAACCTCGCCGCCGGGCCGCCGGGCCGTAATGGCGTACACGCCGCGCGCAGGTTCCAGATGCGCACCCAGCATGATATTCGCCGTGGGAAAGCCGATGGTGCGCCCCCGCGCATCGCCATGCACCACCTCGCCACGGATCGCATGCGGACGGCCAAGCAGCATCGCGGCGCGCTCCGGGTAGCCATCCTGCAACAACCGCCTGATGCGGGTGGAGGATATCGGCCCCTGTGCATCCGCCACCGGCGGCACCACGGAAAGACCCATCGCTGAAGCCTCCGCCTCGGCTGCCAGCAGGGTTAAATCCCCGCTGCGGCGATAGCCGAACGCAAAATCCGCGCCACAGGCCAGATGCGCGGCGCGCAGGCCATCCTTCAGCACGTCAGCGCAGAATTGCGCGCCACTCAAATGCGAGAATGCTTCATTGAACGGCAATTCATAAAGGATTTCAACGCCCAGCGCCATCAGTGAAGCCGCCCGCTCGGCTGCCAGCGTGAGCCGAAAGGGTGGGTCCTGTGGGCGGAAAAACGCGCGCGGGTGCGGCTCGAATGTCAGCACCGCCAACTTCGCGTCTGGTCTGGCGGCGTGGGCGGCGCGCAGCACGGCGGCATGGCCGAGATGCACGCCATCAAAATTACCAAGTGCCACGGTCGCACCCATCGCCGCTTCCGGCAGCCCCCGCCAGTCATGGAAAATCTTCATGCACATAGCAAAGGCCCAACGCTTGGCCGATGGTCAAGGGTCAGGCAGACTGATCCGGTGCGACAAAGAGAGGGTCTCGGCAATGCGGGGTGTTTTGCGGTCTGTCTTGGGGGCGTTGCTGTTGGTTGTGGTGGTCTGGCTGGGGGTCTGGTGGTGGGCCGAGGGCCAGATGGCGGCTGGCATCACCGCCTGGGCCAGCCAAACCGGCAACAGCGCCGGTGAGGCCATCAGCTATGACCGGATCAGCCGGGGCACCTCACCGCTCGCCGCCACCGTCACGCTCACCAATCTGCGCGTGGCGCTGCAACCCGATGCCAGCGCGCAGCCTGTCCAGATCGTACTGCCCACGGTTTTGCTGCGCATCGACGCCTTCCACCCGTTCCTGCTGCGTGTGGAGTGGCCGAGCCGGATCAATGTCAACACAGCCCGCGCCGACATCGCGATAACGTCGGGCCAGCTTGAGACGACCGAGGCGATCGACCCGCATGAGTTGTTCACACGTCAGCCATACCCGTTCAAAAATACGGTGATCAGCGGACATGACATCGACGCTTTGGCCAGTGGCGGCAGCCTGCTGATCCTGCACATCGATAGCCTCGCGGCCCAGGCCAGCTTCAACCGTGATGCCAAAGCCACGGATGTCGCCTATCAGTTTACCAGCGCGATCAACGGCATCGCGCTCTCACCGCTGCTCACGCGCCTCGCCTCGATCCCGTTCGATGGCAAAATCTCTGAACTCGGGCTCTCGGCGAACATCTCCGGCCCGGTGCCCGCCAATTTCACGGCGCTGACCGACCAGATCAAAGCCCTTGCCCCGAATGACGATGCCGGGCGCAACAAATTAATGGTGCAGGCTGTGCATGACTGGGCCGCCGCCGGGGGCAATGCCACGTCCAGCTTCAGCCTCGTCCTCGGGCCCAGCACGTTGAATGCCAAAGCCGCCGTGGCCTTCAACGCCCAGGCCCAGCCCTCTGGCACCGCTGACATCACCGCCGACCATCTTGATGAAGTCTCGGCCGCCATCACCAACGCATACCCGCAAACCCAAAACGCCGCCAATGAGATCGAGGCGCATCTCTCGCCCTATCTCACCAGCAGCGATGCGGGCGGGCAAACGCTCACCATGCATGTCATCTATAGCAAAAACACCGTGAGCATTAACGGCCAGACCGTGGTCCCGCTGCCGCCGCTCGACTGGAACACACTGGAAAACCCGCCCCCGCCCGTGGCCGCACCGGCGAGCGCACCGGGCGATGGCTCGGGTGCGGCGCTCTGATCATCACGCCATAATCTGCACGGCGTAATGATCGAGCGGCAGATTTTGCTTGATCAGCCCGGATTGCCGCATGAAGTCACGGTATCTGACATATCGTGTGACATCGAGATGCGCCGGATCCGGCGCGAAATAACCGGGCAAGGCCGCCCAGGAGGCGCGGTCGAGCCTGTCGTTCAGGGTTGGATGATCCGCCACGAACCGTGCCAGCACGGCATCGGAATGGGCGTGCAGATACGTCACCCCTTCGCGCAGTGCGGCGAGGAATTTCGGTAATGCCGGGTTGGCCAGGCCGTTGGCGTTGCTGAGAATGATCAGCTCGTCAGACGGTGGCACGCCATAATCCTCGGGCAGAAACACCACCGGATGCAGCCCGGCCTGGGCAAGCTGGATATCCTCATAGGTCCGGTACGTGCCGATCACGGCATCCACCTCATGGCTCATCAGAGATGTGACCAGCGCGAAATTGACGTTCACCAGCGTTACATCAGTCAGGCTGAGCCCGACCGATTTGAGCATGGTGGCGATCTGCACGGTTTCCATCCCCGCCACCGAATAGCCAATTTTCCGGCCCTTCAAATCCTTCAGGCTTTTCACGCCGGAGGCGGCAAGCGCGGTCAGCGTGTTCAGCGGTTTGTCGATCAACGTGCCTGTGCGGCGCACCGGCAGCCCGGCATCCACCAGCAAATAAAGCTGCGCCTGATAGCTGAGCGCGGCATCGGCCTTTCCTGCGGCGAGCAAGCGGGGCGGCAAATCGGGGTCGGTGGGTGCGATCATCGTCACGTCCAGCCCGGCACGGTCGAAGGCGCCGCTATATTGGGCCGCGAACAAGGGCGCGTGGTCAGGGTTCACGAACCAATCCAGCAACAAGGTGAATTTGGCTTTGGGGGGGCCGGCGGCTGCGGTGCCGCAAGCGGTCAATACCAAGGCGTTTGATAGTAAGGTACGGCGGCGCAGTTTCATGAAGCGGCTCCCTTCGCTGGCATTACCCAGGCAGGTTCAACGGGTATGATCTCAGCCTGCGGATTGCAGACACCCCGGTCGTGTTGCTTGTGTTTATGATAATCGGCGCGGCGTCAAGCGGCGCCACCGATCCTATAACCGCCCGATTATGATCGCGAGGCCGATGGCCAGCCCGACCTCCCGGTTGGCCTTGAACAACGCCAGGCAACGTGCGGGGTCGTCAATATCCAGTCGGATGGTCTGCCAGACCAGCAACCCAGCCGGAACCAGCAGGCACCACAGCCCCAGCACCGCCAGATCCGCCGCCAGCATGGCGGATGCGGTGAGAATGATTGTGGCCGTGTAGCAGACCACCAGCAGGCTGCGCGTGTTATGGGCAAATAGCCGTGCGGTCGATTTCACGCCGATCAGCGCGTCATCCTCGCGGTCCTGGTGCGCGTAGATCGTGTCATACCCCAAAATCCATAAAATCGCGGCGGCGTATAGCAAAACACCGGGCAGTGTGAGCAACCGGCCCGCAGCGGCGGCGGCACCCATGGGGGCTGCCCAGCCAAACGTGATACCGAGCATGATTTGCGGCCACCACGTTACGCGCTTGGCCAAAGGGTACAGCGCCACCAGCACCAGGCTGAAAACACCGAGCCCGCGCGCCGCCATATTCAGTTGCAACAGGATCACCAAGCCAGCCGCGCAGAGCAACACCAGGAACACCAGTGCCTCAAACGGGCGCAGCGCCCCGGAGGCCAGCGGGCGGCCGCGTGTGCGCGCCACCGCCGCATCCATTTTACGGTCCCATAAATCGTTCACCACGCACCCGGCACCGCGCATGATGAACGCGCCCGCGAGAAACAACGCGGTCAACCGGCACCACGGCCAAACCCCAGGTGCTGAAATGCTGATCGACCACAGCCCCGGCAAAAACAGCAGCCATGCGCCGATTGGCCTGTCGAACCGCGCGAGCAGCGCATAGGGCACCAGGACTCGCGGCAGAACCCGCACCCAGCCGCCTATCTGTATATCGGTAAAGGCGTCCATCCCATGTTCCTCTCGCCCCACCCATAACAAACCGCGCGGAAAACCGTGAGTCTCCTGTGGCGATGCCGGGTCGCGGCTCGGCATGATTTGGTGTAACCGCGATTGGCATGAGCGCCTCCTCGATCCGTCTGTTCGTCGAATCCCCGTTGCATGAGGGTGCCATTGTCAGCCCGTCTGACGCGCAAGCGCATTACCTGATGAATGTCATGCGCGCCGCCCCCGGCGACATATTGCGGCTGTTCAACGGTGAAGCCGGTGAATGGACGGCGGAGATTGTGAATTTGTCCCGCAAACGGGTGGCGCTGAAGGTCATCGCGCAGCAATGCGAGATGCGGCCAGAGCCTGATTGCTGGCTGTGTTTCGCCCTGCTCAAACGACAGAAAACCGATCTGGTGGTTGAAAAAGCTACGGAATTGGGGGTCTCGGTGATCCAGCCGATGATCACCGCGCGCACCCAGGCGGACCATGTGAACATGGCGCGTTTGCGCACCATCAGCGTTGAGGCGGCCGAGCAATGCGGGCGGCTGGTGGTGCCGCGCCTGCGTGCGCCGATGCCGCTCGGTCAGCTGATGACCACCTGGCCCGACCGGATTTTATACGTGGCCGATGAGCGGCGGGACGCACCCTTGCTACGGCCAGATGCCAGCCAATTCGGGCCACGCGCGCTGATGATAGGGCCGGAGGGCGGATTTACCGATCAGGAGCTTGAAGCTGTCACCCGGACACCCCTTGTAACGCGGGTCTCGCTGGGGCAACGCATCCTGAGGGCGGAAACCGCCGTCATCGCTGGGCTCGCGCTGTTGCTTAGCGGCGACCCATAACAGGAGCAGGATGTGTCGAACCCGGGAGATGCCGATGCGCGCGTGATCACCGACACGCGTGAATTGACGGCCTATCTGGCCGCCGGTGCCAAGCCGCAAAGCGCCTGGACGATCGGCACGGAGCATGAAGCCTTCGGCTTCCGGCTGAACGGGTTCAGCCCGCCCAGCTATGAGGAGACGGGCGGTATCCATGACCTGCTGGCCGCGATCGAGCAGGACGAAGGGTTGGTGCCCATATTGGATCACGGGAACGTGATCGGGCTTAAGGGCCATGGCGCGTCGCTCTCTCTCGAACCGGGCGGGCAGTTCGAGCTTTCGGGCGCCACGCTCAGTAACCTGCATGAAACGAAGGCCGAGCTGGCCGCGCATATCGCCCGGCTGCGCAAACTAGGCCCCAAGCTCGGGCTCGGCTTCGCGCCGCTCGGCTTCCACCCCATCGCCACCCAGGCCGAAATGCCCTTCATGCCTAAGGGGCGTTACCGGATCATGCGCGATTACATGCCCAAGGTCGGCAGCAGAGGGCTCGATATGATGCTGCGCACCTGCACCGTGCAGGTGAACCTCGATTTCAGCTCCGAAGCTGATATGGTGATAAAGATGCGTGTCGCGGCGGCGCTGCAGCCGCTGGCCACCGCATTATTCGCGAACTCACCGTTCTATGAGGGCAAACCGAACGGGCTGCTCTCGAACCGCGCGCAGGTCTGGACCGATACCGATAACGCCCGCGCGGGCATCCCGGCAATATTTTTTCAACCGGGGTTTGATTTCACCGCCTATGTGGAATGGCTGCTCGATGTGCCGATGTATTTTGTCTATCGCGACGGGGTCTATCATAATGTCGCCGGGTCGTCCTTCCGGGACTTTATGACCAAGGGGCTCGACGCCCTGCCAGGTGAACGCGCGACGCTGGGTGATTTCGCGGATCACAGTACCACGGCATTTCCCGATGTGCGGTTGAAACGCTATATCGAAATGCGCGGCGCGGATTCCGGCAGCCCGGCGATGATGCTGGCGCAATCGGCCTTCTGGACCGGGATATTCTACGACCCAGCCTCCCTCGCCGCCGCCAGCGCGCTGACATCCGGGCTCTTGTATCAGGATATCCTGGCCCTGCGCTCCGCCGTGCCCTTTGGCGGGATTAATACCACATTCAAAACCGGAACTCTGCGCGACCTTGCGCGTGAGGCTGTGCAGATCGCCGCCGACGGGTTGCGCGCCCGGGCCCGGCTGAACGCAGATGGCGAGGATGAATGCGTGTATCTCGAACCGCTGCTGCGCATCGCCGAGGGCGGCCCGACCCAGGCTGAACACTGGCTCGGCCGCTATAACGGGGCGTGGCAGGGCGACGTGACACGGATTTTTACTGAAGCGGCGTTGTAAACACTCAAAAACCCCGGTCAGTACCGCATTGCGGGACCCTCCGGGGCTTTTGGCAGATACACCCCACCCTACCCACATAGCGGGCAAGGCGGGGGTTCGTCAGGTTTTAGTCGCCCATAACCGGGATCTTCTGGCCATCGGCGAAGATCGCATAGGCTTCCTCGCCATGCACCGCGTCATCGCCGATCAACAGGGTCTCATCATCGAAGCGCAGTTTTACGAACAGACCGATGATCTTCAGCAGGATGAACGTACCCACCACGTTGTACACGATGATGAAGGCAGCACCGTATAGCTGCAAAACAACCTGATGGAAGTTGCCATACCACCAGCCGGTGACGCTGAACGCAGAATCCTTACCTGTCGCGAAATATTCGATCATGCCAGGGTCGGCGAGGATACCTGTGCCGATACCGCCGACCAGCGCAGCCACACCATGGGTGTGGATCACGCCAAGCGTGTCATCGACCTTACGGAACAGAGCCGTTTTGCCGAGCCAGTTCCAGGTCATCCAGGGCAGCGCCGCAGCGACAACGCCAAGAATGATGGCACCCGTGCCGTTCACATAACCGGCCGCCGGGGTAATGGCGACGAGGCCCGTTATCATGCCATTGACGGCACCCAGCACGGAAGGCTTGCCATAAGCCAGCACGTCCAGAATGACCCAGACCAAAAGGGCAACAGCGGTGGCGGTGTGCGTGTTGAGTACAGCGGCACCGGCATCGACGTTAACGGTGAACGGGTCACCGCCGTTGAACCCGGACCAGCCGAGCCAGAGCAATCCGGCGCCGCCCAGGGCGAGCAACAGCGAGTTCGGGTGGAAGCTCTCGCGGTCACGCGCCAGACGTGGGCCAATAACCGCCGCCGCCGTGAAACCCGAAAACGCCGAGGCAAGATGGATGACGTACCCACCCGAATAATCGACCACGCCCATCTGGCCGAGCCAACCGCCACCCCAGAGAGAATAGGCACCCACGGAGTAAATGAAGGTCGTCCAGAGCGGGACAAACAGCACCCAGGCCTTGAAGCTCATCCGGCCAAGGATGGCGCCGGCGAGGATGATCGGGGTGATGGCGGCGAACACGAACTGGAAATAAACCATCGTGGCCATGCCATAGCCGAGGGCCGGCATACCAGCGGCGGCCGAGGGAATGATCGCCTCTTTTTCCATGTTATAGGCTGAGGTTGTCGGCGACGGGTGACCCAGGAAGAAATTACCGCCGGTGCCCGGCATGACCAGCCAGCCTTTGCCGAACGACATATTATAAGCCCATAAGACCCACACCACGAGACACGCGGAAAATGCGTAAAACACCATGAAGGCCGAGTTGATCGCCCATTTTTTCTTAACAACGCCGCCATAAAGCAGGGCCAGGCCCGGAATGCTCATCAGGCCGACAAGGGTTGCAGATGTAAGCTGCCAGGCGTTGTCGCCTGTATCGAGCCAGTTGCCCGGTAATGCTTGAACTATTGACATTCTCTCGTCTCCATAACGTCCCAGCCGCGTGAGTTGCACAAAAGAAGCCCCGTGGGTTCACGGCCACGTGACATCAGTCACCAGCTAAGCAGCTTCCGTGCCAAATCCTTACGCATTCTTTACCTCCCGCTTCAGGCGGCGCGGATGCCCAGCCCGAACGCGGCTGCACAAATTACAGGCTGATTTTTGGGCAATGAATGGGCATTGTTACCCGCAGGCGGATCATTAATTTCTCTGGCGGCCTCAATCCACGCAATTTCGAGAATGATCGACGGGTTTTGACCGCATCTTCCATAAGCCTTGCGATCCGCCGTCGCTCTGCCACATTCAGCCCATGGATAAGAATTTCGACGTGGCAATTATTGGCGCTGGCCCGGTTGGCGGCGCCCTGGCATGCGCGCTGGCAGCGGCCGGACGGCGGGTGTTGCTGGTGGATAAATCGCCTTTACCGCCCATGGAACACCCGGATTTCGATGGCCGTGCCTATGCCATCGCGGCGGGCAGCCGGGCTTTGCTGGAAGCTGGCGGGCTGTGGGCGGCACTGCCTTACCCACCCTGCCCGATCCTCGATATCGCGGTGACCGACGGCAAGCCAGGGCGGCCCGCCTCACCTTTACGGCTGAATTTCGACCACCGCAAGGTCGGCGACGACGCTTTCGGCTGGATCATCGAGGCACGGGCGCTGCGTATCGCCATAAACCAGCGCCTGCATGAATTATCCGGTGTCACCCTGATGGCCCCGGCGGAGGCCGTGGTGACGCGCAATGCCGCCGGGGTGAGCGTGATTGTGGGGGCTGAGACCTTCACAGCGCAACTCGCCGTGGCAGCCGATGGAAGGTCATCACGGCTGCGCGACGAGGCCGGGATCGCGGTCACACGCATCCCCTATCGGCAATCGGCCGTGGTGTGCGCCATCGCGCATCAGAGACCGCATAACAACATCGCCCTGGAACATTTCCTCCCCGGCGGCCCGTTTGCGCAACTGCCGATGAGTGCCACCGCCGAACATGAGAACGTCTCGGCGATCGTGTTCACCGATAAAACCGACATCGTGGCGCGGCTGAGCACACTCGATACCACCCGCTTCACGGCTGAAGTGGCCAAACGCTTAGGCACGCATTGCGGCGCGATTGAGCTGATCGGCAAACGCTGGACCTATCCGCTCTCGGCAATGCACGCGCAACGGTATGTGGACACCAGGCTCGCGCTGGTCGGCGATAGCGCGCATGGGATTCACCCAATCGCGGGCCAGGGGCTCAATCTTGGCCTGCGCGACGCCATGGCCCTGCTGGAATTATGCTCTTATGCCCGTGATTGCGGCGCGCCTGATTTGCTGCGCGCCTATCAGGCGGCGCGGCGGCCCGCCAATTTGTTGATGCTCGCGGCGACAGACGGGCTGGACCGGCTATTCTCGACCGACAACCCGGCCATCAGGCTGGCGCGCGACCTGGGCTTGGCCGCGGTGGAGCGGATGCCCCGGCTGAAACGCCGCTTTATGCAGGCGGCCATGGGGCGGTAACGCCGGGCCACGCCACGAAATTACGATTTGTGCGGCTCTGTTACAAAGCTCGCTGCTACAACCAAAATTGTCGCTGGTAGAAGCGATCTGTTTTGCAGCGGGAGGTACGCGATGAAACGCCTGATGATGTTCGTAATGTTGGCCGTGACGGCCGCACCCTTGGCGGGGTGCGTGGTGTACCCGGTGCATCCGCCCTATGCGCGGGCGATCTGGGTGCCTGGGCATTTCGGCCCGAATGGCTGGTGGATCCGCGGGCATTACGCGTAATTTTTTACGACAAAGCCGTTCCGCGACATCGAGCGCGGAACGGCTTATACCAATCCGCGAAGACAGTGACACATCCAAGTAAGCAGCCGCTTTTTTGAAAAAAGCGGCGCAAAAAACTTTTGTTATGCCGGTGCCGGGCTTCTGGAACCCCAATGGCCCAGATTAATAATGTTTTTTTGCTTCTTTTTGTTCACAAAAAGAAGCGCTTGCTGCCCGCCAAGAGTCATTCTTTAGGCCAGCTGGTATTACACAGGTCTAACGCTGATCGCCGCCTGGCAATCTCTGGAAGACCCCGAT
>JAQNCU010000447.1 GCA_029077775.1 Acidocella sp.
GAGCAGGGCGGTACAAGCCAGCACGGTCATGGCCAGATAAGCGAGGGTGATGCCGGTCAGGTGCGGCACCAGATGGATGGCCTCGCGGTAAGCGGGCGCGCCGATCACGAAGGCGATCATCAGGATTGCTCCAATCGAACCACCAACGGCAATCATCACGCGCCGGGTGAGCCCATGGCGCTGCCAATAGTCAAAACCCATCGCCCCTAGCAAGATGATGGCAAAATCCACGCTCGGCTCCGCATAGCGTTCCACCAACATCACACGCAGCGGCGGCAGCACATCGAGCATGGCCACCACCGGCCTGAAGCCGAAAATCCGCGCCTCCCACAACACGATCCAGATCAACAATAACCAACGCAGGGGTTGCAACACACCTTTGCGGCTCGACAGCCCCACGATGGCGAGCGTGAGAGGCAGCAGTCCCACCCAGCCGCCGGCCGATAGCCATGACAGAATGAGTGACCGCATCGCGGGATCTCTCGAGCCTTGCGGCAGAACAATTTCGACTCCGAAAGGGCCGAACGCTTGCGGCAGGATTTGCGTTGTCAGCCCCATCAAAGGGAGAGACGCCGTCGCAGCACCGTGGGCATGTATGCCGATATACCCATCTCGTAAATAATTATAAAATGGCAAAAGACCCGGCAAGGTCAACACAACGCCAGTTCCCACCGCGAGGGTGAACCGCCCGATCAGCGCCGCCCTGTCAGGGCGCGGGTGCGCAAACAGACGCACAATAAACCATAACCCCCCGAGCATATCCGCAAGCGAGCCTGTTTCGGGAAATCCGGCGTAAAACGAATAGGCCACGGCAATAATCACCCAGGACCAGCCCGGATCAAACCGCCGGTCGGACGCAAGGCCGCGTTCGATACCAAGTAACAGCAGCGGGAGGAACGGGAACGTGTACGATGGCGCGTGTGCGAGGATGATGAAACTCGATGAGCAACCATACAGCACCCCGCCGAGCAGAGCAGCTTGGCGCGACAAGCGCAATAGGTTCAGCAACGCATAGGTGAAACATCCGGCAAGGCATTGCATCAGCAGCCGGAGCAGCAACCAGCCCGTAGAAAAATGCAGCAGCAGCGAAAATGGCAGAAAAAACGCGCCATTTTGCAGTTCGGCCGCCAGCGGCGCGCCGACACCCTGATACGGGTCCCACCAGGGCACAACGCCGCGCAGCCAATCCTGCGCCGCCCGATAGCCCAGCGCCTGCGTGGTATAGCCGATATTCGGATCGAGCCAGTTGGGAAAGCCGGGGATCGGGCCGGGCCTCACGCCGGTGGCGAGGTTACTGACGAACAAAGCTGGATCATCATGATAGAGTCCGGTGAGAGCTATAACATTCGCAAATAGAATCGCTCCGATGAGCGCGGTTATCGGCCACACTTGGCGACGCCAAGAAGTATAATAATTGGTTGCGAACATAATTATATGTGGCGCGGATTAGGTATCGTCGCATACGCGCGAAGGCCAGCCCAGAGTACAAATAACGGCCCAATATCAATATTTAAGTCTATACCCGATATTGTAACAAAGGCTGGGTACATGAGAAGAATGACATCACCGAATTCCAGTGATTGTCGTTTCCATACCATTAAGATGATACCAACTGAAAAGGCGAACATGTCTTGTATGAAAGCATAAGGTGTCACCAGTAAGCCTAGAAAGGTCGTCAATGGGACGCGAGCGAAACCGGCTTCGCTCGCTGGTCGCCATAATCGCCAGCATATGATTATGGCTAAAGTTGCGGACAGGATCTGCCCCGAAGATGCGACGGTCAATCCTGCACCAAGACTACGAAGAAAATAAAAAACAGAGATACCCTCATATTCAAAATTACCCTGATATTGTGAGTTAAATTTTGTTGGGAAAGGAAGATGGAGAAGTAATTCGCTCGATGACATGCCCTGGTGCAGATACATAGCCCACGTTTCCGGTCCAAGCGCCCAAGTTGTTAACAGGCAAATCAGGCCAAAAAAAATCAACCCAGCAAGGATTCCACGCCATTTCATCTGCGACAGAAATGCAATCGGACCGAGCAAAGCGACTTGCGGTTTAAGTATTGTGAGCGCTGCGAGGCCCCCGGCGATCGCCGGCCTTGAATCCATCAAAAGCAGCGAAGCGATGAAAAATGAGCCAGTTAGAAAACTTATTTGGCCCGTCATCAGAACAAACAATGAGCTAGGGCATAGAGTAGCGGCCATGATAACGCTCCAAGGAAGACCGGCGAACCGCAGGCATACGGCACCCGTAACAGTCAAAATAATAGTCCATGACGCAAAGGCTGTCCAAAAGCCTAAATGACCAATTGAGCTGCTGCTTGTTTTGTGGACACCGAGATAAGGTGTTTAACGTGACAGGAGGCCATAATGGCTCGCAGGCAATATACGCGTGAGTTCAAGCTTGA
>JAQNCU010000056.1 GCA_029077775.1 Acidocella sp.
ACCGGATCGACGAGCAGCGTTGGACGACGGAAATCCGCGAGTCCATCACCAAGGTCTTTGCCGAGGATGAGGCGGTGCTGGAGGCGCAGCAGCGCGCCATCGATGCCAACCCGGATCATAAATTCTACAACCTCAACATCGATGCGGGTTCGCTCTGGGCACGGCGGCTGATCGACCGGATGATTGCCGCCGAACAGGCGGGCGCGATGATGGTAGCGGCGCAGTGAGCCAGACGGTCTCCGCCTTGTTGAGCCTGCGCGCGTTGATATTGGCGGGCGAATTGGCACCCGGCGCGCGGCTGACCGAGATCGCGGTGGCGGCACGGCTCGGCGTGTCGCGCACGCCTTTGCGCGCGGCGCTGGCGCAGCTCGCCGCCGAAGGGCTGCTCGATGCCCTGGCCTCCGGCGGTTATGCGGTGCGGGACTTCACGGGCGCTGACATCGACGATGCGATCGAGCTGCGCGGCGTGCTCGAAGGTGTCGCGGCGCGCTTCGCGGCTGAGCGCGGGGTGGCGGCAGACGCGCTCGCACCTTTGCGCGGCGTGCTGGCGCAGATCGACGCGCTGCTCGCCAACCGGGGCCAGGACGGCGCGTTTCAATCCTATGTGGCGCTGAACGAGGCGTTTCATGCGCGGCTCACCGCCCTGGCGGGGAGTGGTATTGTGGCGCGGGAACTGGCGCGGGTGGCGGCATTGCCCTTTGCCTCGCCCAGCGCCTTCGTGCTCGCGCAATCACGCGCCGATGATGGCTGGGATATTCTGGTGGTCGCGCAGGCCCAGCACCATGCCATGCTGGAAGCGATCGCGGCGCGGGAGGGTGCGCGCGCCGAGGCCCTGATGCGCGAACATGCGCGCCTGGCCCGCCGGAATTTGCGGCGTGCCCAAAATGCGGCTCAACACGGGGCGCATGACCATGCGCCGTTGCTGGCGCGGCGGGGTGTTGCCTATGCGGTATGACGAGAGCTTCGCGCCCGCAACCATCGCCGCGATCCGCGATGTGGCGCCCGCCATTCGGGAACTCACGCTACATCCGGCGGGCAATGCGGTGAGCTACCCCACCGGCGCGCATCTGCGCGTGCAAGTGCGTATCAACGGCAAGCCCGGCATCCGGCATTATTCATTGATCGGCGCGCCGCAAGACGGCGTTTGGCGGATTGCGGTGAAGCGGGAAGATCCGGGGCGCGGGGGTTCGCGGTTTATGTGGTCGCTGAAACCCGGCGATGTTGTGGAGATCTCGAATCCGGCGAGCCATTTCGAGCTTGCGGCCAATGCCAGCGCGTATTTGTTGATCGCGGGTGGTATCGGGATCACGCCCATTTTGGGCATGGCGCAGGTTTTACGCCGCCGTGCCGTACCGTTCCGGCTGCTTTATGCCGGGCGGTCTGAGGCTGAGACCGCGTATCTGCCGGAGGTTGCGCAGTGCGGCGCGCAGGCTGAGGTTTACTTCGCCGACCAGGGACGATTTATCGACCTCGCCAGCGCCTTCAGGGCGTTGCCGTTGGATGGTGAGGCGTATATTTGCGGGCCGATTGGCCTGCTTGATGCCGCCCGCGCCGCCTGGGATGCTGGCGGCCGCCCCCGCGCACGGTTGCGCTTTGAGACCTTTGGCTCATCCGGCAGGTTTGCCGCCGAGGCGTTCACGGTGCGTTTGCCGCGCCTGAACCGCGAGGTTCATGTGACCGCCGAGATGACAATGCTCGATGCGCTGGAAGATGCCGGGATCGGCGTGCTGGCCGATTGCAGGCGCGGTGAATGCGGCCTGTGCGCGATGGATGTGATCGCATCGGAGCGCGAGATCGATCATCGGGATGTGTTTTTCTCGGACGCCCAACACGCGCAAAACCGAAAAATCTGCGCCTGTGTTTCGCGCGTTGCCGGGGGTACGATCACGCTGGAGCCCGCCTGGCGGGGTGATGTGTTGTAGCGCATGGGGGGAGCAAGTGGGCGCTTTTGAAAAAGCGCCGCAAAACTTTTTTATGACCTGGAGCCGGGGTGTTTCGCCGCCCGTGACCCGGATTTAACAATATATTTTTATCTCTGGGTCGCGGGCTCTGGCGGGGATCACGCCCATGGCCCGGAGTTACAAATGTCTTTTCGTTTCTTTTTCTTCACAAAAAGAAGGGCCTCCGTCTCAGATGTTCACGGCGGGTTTGCGCAGCATCAGCGTGGCGGCGGTGGCGAAGATCATGCCTGCGCCGAGCAGGGCAAAGGCATCGCCATAGGCCATGTAATAAGCCTGGGTGGTAATGGTGTGGCCGATCAGGATGATGGCCTGGTGCCGGGCAGCGGCGGCGCTGGTGAGCCCGTGGGTCTGGAAATAACCTTGCAGAACATGCAGCCGGTATTGGGTGGCGGGGTCCAGCAGGCTGACCTGCGGGGACATTATGGCGGCGTGGAATTTCTCGCGGTTGGTGATGAAGGTTTGCACCGTGGCGATGCCGATGGCACCGCCGAGATTGCGCAGCATGTTGAACAGCGAGGATGCGGAGCTGGCATCGCGCAACGGGATACCCGCGTTGACGATCTGGCTGATGGGCGGAAAAATCATCGCCTGGCCCAAGGCGCGGATGAGGTTGGGGATGAGCATCTGCGGGCCGCTGTCATTCGGGCCGAGATGGACGTTCAAAAACGCGCTGATGGAAAAAACGATGAATCCGGCGGCAAGCAGATAACGCGGGTCGATCCGGCGCATGAGCAGCGGCATGAACGGAATGATGACGAGCTGCGGCAGGCCGATCCAGAGCATGACGGCGCCAGCCTGGCGGGCGGAGTAGCCGTGGGCTTCCGCGAGATAGGTGGGGATGAGATACACCGCGGCGTAAAGGACGAAGCCGAGCGTGACGTTGGCGATGCTTGCGAAGGTGAAATTCCAGCGTTGAAACAGGCGCAAATTCACCAGCGGGTTTTTGTTGCCCGGGCGGAGTTCCTGCACCAGGAAGGCCGTGAGCGCCACGGCTGAGAGGATGGACAGGCGCAGGATGAAGGGCGAGCCGAACCAGTCATCCTTATTGCCCTCCTCCAGCACGATTTGCAGGCTGGCGAGACCGATGGCGATGGTGACGATGCCGAGCCAGTCACCCGCCGCGAATTTTTTCAACTGCATGGGCGATTTGTCGAGCCCATAGAACAGTGCCGTGAGCATGACCGCGCCGGGGATGAGGTTGAGGAAAAAAATGCTGCGCCAGCCGTATAAATCGGTCACCAGCCCGCCGATGGTGGGGCCGATGGCGGGGGCGAAGGTGGCGGTGAGCGCGAAGGCGGCAAAGCCCACGGGCTTGGCGCGGTCTGGCAGCATGGTGATGACGGTGGTGAGGGCGAGCGGGATGAGCACCCCGCCCGAGAAGCCCTGAAACGCGCGCAGCGTAACCATTTCAGGAAAATTCGTCGCCATGCCGCAGGCAGCGGAAAAGATCAGAAACATGATGGTGCTGCCGATGAGATACCGGCGGAAGGAGAACACTTGTGAGAGCCAGCCCGATAAAGGGATGACGATGATCTCGCCGATCAGATACGCGGTTGATATCCAACCGCCATTATCAAGCCCGGTGCCGATGCCGCCCTGGATATCAGGCAGCGAGGTGTTCACGACCTGGATGTTCAACACCGCCATGAACGCGCCGATCAGCGCGCCGCCGACGGCGATGCGGGTCCGCAGCGGAATTTTCACGGTTGTTGCGGGGTTCATGAATGATGGCGCGTGTCGATGGCCGGTTCCACCGAGAGGCCGGGGCGCAGCTTGCCGATCAGGTCAGGCGTGAGGTTGAGGATGATTTTGACCGGAACACGCTGGACAATTTTGGTGAAATTGCCGGTGGCGTTGTCAGGTGGCAGCAGCGCGAATTCCTGGCCCGAGGCGGGCGAGATGGCATCGACCCGGCCGGTGACCTTAAGGCCGGGATAGGCATCCACCGTCAGGCGCACGGGTTGCCCGGGGCGGATATTGGTGATCTGGGTCTCTTTGTAATTCGCGATGACATACACCTGGGCGAGCGGCACGATGGCCATGATGGGGTTGCCGGGTTGCAGATAATCCCCGAGCGCGACGGTTTTGTTGCCGACGATGCCGGCAAACGGGCTGCGGATGCTGGTATGGCTGAGATTAAGCGCGGCCTGCGTGGCCGAAGCTTGCGCCTGGGCCTGCGCCGCGAGGCTGTGTGCGAGGCTGGCATGGAGCACACCAAGGTCCCGCGTGGCGCCGAGCAGGGCCGCCTGATCAGCCGCAAGGCTGGCCTTGGTTGTCGCCAGGGTCGTTTTTGCCTCCTCGGTGTTTTGCTTTGTGCTGGCACCCGAGGCCGACAGGCTCGCGTAACGATGGAGATTTTGCGTGGCGAAGGCGAGGCGCGCCTCATCGCCCTGGAGGGTGGCCTGTGCCGCGGCAATTTTGGCCTGTTGTAGGGAAAGCGCGGCGGTATCTGTGGCGATGCTCGCTTGCGCGGCGGCAACATCAGCCTGGGCGGCGGCGAGCGCGATCTGGTAATCACGCGGGTCGATGACGGCGAGGCGTTGGCCCGGCTGCACAGCCTGGCCGTCACGCACCGGGATTTCGGTAATATAACCGCTGATTTTGGGCGCGATCAGGCTGGAATCGGCGGCGATATAGGCATCATCGGTGGTGATGAAATATTGCCCGACAAGGAAATAATGGACCAGCCAGATGATGAGCGCGATGGCCGCAAAAAGGCCGAGCGGCACGAATATCCAGCGTTTTGATAACGCTGACTTATGAATTTCAGACATAGGCAACCCTTGTACCCGACGATTTCATAACTGGCGATTGGGAGATCAAAGACAAGCCCGCCAGTGTCGGTTTTCGGGGTTAGAGCTTCTCGACCTGCCCGTATTCGAGATCGACCGGGGTGGAGCGCCCGAAGATGGAAACCGAGACCTTCACGCGGCCTTTATCCTCATCGACTTCCTCGACCACGCCATTGAAGCTGGTGAACGGCCCATCGGCCACGCGGACCTGTTCGCCAATTTCGAAGATCACGGCGGGGCGGCGGTTTTCCGTGCCTTCCTGCGCCTGTTTGATGATGCGTTCAGCCTCGGCGTCCGAGATCGGCGTGGGGCGGATTTTATTGCCGAGAAACCCGGTGACCTTCGGCACGTCTTTCACCAGATGCCAGGCGTTATCGGACATATCCATGTTGATCAGGACATAACCGGGGAAGAATTTACGCTCGGCGTTGACCTTCTGGCCCCGGCGGCTCTCGGTCACTTCCTCGATCGGCACGATGATATCGCCAATATCGTCGGCGAGGCCCTTCAGCTCGGCCTGTTCTTTGATCTGGGTGGCGATTTTTTTCTCGAACCCCGAATAGACATGCAGCACGTACCAGCGTTTGGCCATTTTAAGTCCCCTAATTTCAAACGCCGAAAAGCGCGCGCATACCGGCGCCGATGATCTGATCCACGGCCATGAAGAAAAACGCCGTAATGACGACCATGACCAGCACGATGCCTGTGGTCTGCACGGTCTCCTTCCCCGAAGGCCAGGTGGTTTTTGTGGCCTCGGTGCGCACATCGCGCATGAATTTCACCAGATTGAACGCCAAGACAGACACACTCCGAAAAAACCGCATTGATGTGCAGGGTGGGTGGCAGGGGCGGAGGGTCTCGAACTCTCAACCTCCGGTTTTGGAGACCGGCGCTCTAGCCAATTGAGCTACGCCCCTAATCCGAACCAGCACGAAGACGGCGTTCCACACGCTGGCGGGGGTTGTGTCAAGTGTTGGCCCGCTGGAGCGGGTGACGGGAATCGAACCCGCACAACCAGCTTGGAAGGCTGGGACTCTACCGTTGAGCTACACCCGCATTGGTGGAAGGGGTTGGATTCGAACCAACGTAGGCGTACGCCAGCGGATTTACAGTCCGCCCCCTTTAGCCACTCGGGCACCCTTCCGTGATGGCTGTCATTGCCCCGATCGGGCTTTGGTTGTCAACGCAATGGCTGGGGGATAGTGAAAGGTGATGAGCCAGCAACGCCCGCCCAAATCCCGACCCGGCAGCAACCCCGGCAGCAACGGAGACAAGCCGCATGGTGGCGGTCGTCATGCGCCGCCGCGTGATGGTAAATCGCCGCCGGTCGGTACAAAGCGCGGCTTCGAGGGACCGAAATTGAGCCTGGCCGGGGGGCGGCCTGCCAAGCCTGAGCGCCCAACCGATAGGCCGCCACTGCGTGAAGCGCATGGTGGGCGCGGGGCGCGGGCGCCGGCGGTGCCAAATGGCGCGGTTTGGCTGTATGGCAGCCACGCTGTGGCGGCGGCCCTGGGCAACCCGGCGCGGCGGCTGCGCCGTCTGGTCATCACCGAGGAGGCCCGCGCCGGTCTGCTCGCCGAACGGCCCTTGCCCTGGCCGATCCAGCCGGAGATTTCCGCGCGCGAGAAGATCGACCAGCTGCTCGGTGCCCGGCCCGGCAGCGGGATCGTGCATCAGGGTGTGGCTTTGCTCACCGACCAGTTGGTGGCACCGCCCTTGCTGGACGCGCTGAAGCGCCCCGGGCCGATTTTGGTGCTCGACCAGATCTCCGACCCGCGCAATATCGGCGCGCTGATGCGCACGGCCCAGGCTTTTGGGGCGGCCATGGTGATCGCGCAGGAGCGCAATGCGCCCGAGGAAACCGGGGCCTTGGCGAAGGTGGCCTCCGGCGCGCTGGAGGTGATCCCGTTATTGCGGATTGTGAACATCGCCCGCGCGTTGATTGTTTTGAAGTCGTCCGATGTGTGGGTGGTGGGGCTGGATGGCGCGTCTTCTACCCGGTTGAACGGCGCGGCTTTTGCCGGGCGGCGCGTGGCGCTGGTGCTGGGCAATGAGGGCGAAGGGATGCGCCGGTTGACGCGCGAGACCTGTGACGAGATCGCGGCCCTGGCCATGCCGGGTGGGATGGAGAGCCTGAATGTCTCAGCCGCCGGGGCGGTTGCTCTTTATGAGCTGACCCGAATGAGCTGACCCGGGCCGGGTCATTTCTATTTTTTGAATGCAACCGGCACCCAGCGCGGGCCGGGGTTGGACCCGTCGGCGGCATCGCCGCTGATCAGCAGCGTTGCCACGGGCAGTTTGGCCGCTTGCAACTGGTCGATCGCGTCCTTCAGCCCGCTGGCGGTGCTGACATCAGCCCCGGCGACCTGTTCGACGAGATCGCCCGCGACGATGCCCGCCGTGGCGGCGGGGCTTGTGGCGGCGGTGATGGTCACACCGCCATCGGTGGGCTTTTTGCTGAGTGCCAGGCCAAGGGCGGCCAGCGTGAGGGTGCCCGGACCCGTATTTGGGCCTGTGGCGATGCTGTCATTTGTGGCGGGCGGCGGGGCGTCCAGCCGCAGGCTGGCATCCTGGGCGGCACCATCGCGCCAGAACTGCACGGGCACGCTCTCACCAGCCGGGATCTCGCCCGTGCGGACCAGCAGAGCGCGCGGGTTTTTGATCGCCACGCCATCGAGCGATGTCAGCACGTCACCGGGCCGCAATATGCCAGCGGCGGGGCTATGCGGGGCGATGGCGCCGACCAGCGCGCCATGATCATCAGGCAGGCCGAGGATTTGCTCGACGCTGGGTGTTACATCCTCGGTATCGGCGCCGAGCCAGCCTCGGGTCATGCTGCCTGTGGTCTTGAGCGACTGGATAACCGGGGCGACCATGGCGGAGGGAATGGCGAAGCCGATGCCGACCGACCCGCCGGAGGGGGAATAGATTTCGGAATTCACGCCGATGACCTGGCCTGCGAGGTTGAACAGCGGGCCGCCGGAATTGCCACGGTTGATGGGCGCATCGGTCTGAATGAAATCGTCATAGGTGCCGGCACCGAGGTTGCGGTGCAGCGCACTGATGATGCCAGCGGATGTGCTGCCCGGCAGGCCGAACGGGTTGCCGATGGCGAGCACCCAATCACCCACCCGGATTTTGTTTGAATCCCCGAAGCTTAGCGCCGGGAGCGGATGGCCAGCCGCGACCTTCAGCAGCGCCAGATCGGCGTCCTTATCGCGCCCAACGATGATGGCGGGCAAAATGGTGCCGTCCTGGAAAGTCACGGTGACACTGGCGGCGCCGTTGATCACGTGGTTGTTGGTCACGATGTACCCGGCAGGGTCGATGACAAAACCCGAGCCCAGGGCTTCCTCGGCTTTGGGCGGCGGCAGAACTGTGCCTGATATATCATCGGCGGGGTGAAAGGCGCTGCCGTCATCGCCACCACCATCGCCGCCACTATCGCCGCCGCCGCCATCCGGACCGTTGGAATCAGGTTGCTGGCCAGGGGGCACCGGGTCTGTGCTGGCGATGCTGACGACCGAGGGCATCACGCGGGCTGCAAGATCAGCGAGTGGTGGGGGCGAGGTGTCGGCCCGGGCGAGGGTGGCTGTGAGGAGCAGGACGGCGCAAACAAGGCGGGTGGCGATATTCATGATCTAAGATTGCGGGGCGATGCGGTTCAACGCAAGGGTGCCCTGGACAGCATGGCCGGGTGGGCTACATCCAGGGCATGACCGAAGATGAAATCCGCGCGGCGCTGGCACCCTTCAAAATACAAGTGAAGCTCGACGGTGTGCATCTGCACGACGGCGTGCTCCGGTTAAGCCTTGCGGCGAGCCGTGCGGAGGCCGAGGTGATAGAGCCCAAACGGCGGGAGATGGAAGCGGCCTTGGTGGCATTGCCCGGCGTGCGCCAGGCGGCCATTGTATTTACGGCGCATAAAGCGCCACCAGCGGTCGCGGTACCGCCCCCCGTGGCTGATATATTGCCCGATGTGGCGGCGGTGATTGCGGTGGCATCCGGCAAAGGCGGGGTCGGGAAATCCACCGTGGCGGTGAACCTCGCGGTGGCGATGGCCCAGAACGGGCTGCGCGTGGGGCTGCTGGATGCCGATATTTACGGCCCGTCATTGCCGCGAATGTTGGGGTTGAACGCCAAGCCTGTGGTGCGCGCGGGCAAGATGCTGCCCCTGGAAGCCTGGGGGCTGCGCTGCATGTCCATCGGGTTTCTGGTTGAGGAGGAAACCGCGATGGTGTGGCGCGGGCCGATGGTGATGGGTGCTTTGAACCAGATGCTGGGCCAGGTGGAATGGGGGGCGCTGGACGTGCTGGTGATCGACATGCCGCCGGGAACCGGGGATGCGCAGATCACGCTGGCGCAAAAGGCGCGCCTCGCCGGGGCGGTGATGGTCTCCACGCCGCAGGATATCGCGCTGATCGACGCGCGGCGCGGGATGAAGATGTTTGAGCAGGTCGCGGTGCCGATTTTGGGGTTGGTTGAGAACATGTCCTATTTCAGCTGCCCGCATTGTGGTGAGCGGGCGGAGATTTTCGGCCATGGCGGTGCCCGCGCCGAAGCCGCGCGGACCGGCGTGCCGTTTTTGGGAGAAATTCCGCTGACCCTGGAAAGTCGCCAGACCGGCGATGACGGCACGCCGATCTGCGCCGCCGCGCCTGAGAGCGCGCCCGCCGTGGCCTTCCGGGCGATCGCGCGTGAGATCGCCGCCAGGATCAGCCAAAAGGCGGCTTCGCAACCCCGCATTATAATTGAATAATGCCGGAGATCGGGTTTTATCATTTAACGCGGACGGATATCAGCGCGGCGCTGCCCGCGCTGCTGGGGCGCAGCCTGGCCGCCGGGGAACGGGCCGTGGTGAAATGCCGTGATGCCGCTGAGGTCGCGGCGATCGATGCGGCGCTATGGCAATGCGCGAAGCCGGAATGGCTGCCGCATGGCACTTCGGCCACCCCCCACCCGGAATGGCAGCCGATTTTTGTGACCGATGGGGATGAAAACCCGGCGGCAGCGGCGTTTTTGTTCCTGATCGGCGGGGGCAACGCGGCGCTGGCGGGCTATAGCCGGGTGTTCGACCTGTTCGATGGCAACATCGAGGCCGAGGTGGCAGCCGCGCGGGTGCGCTGGGCGGCGGCCAAGGCGGTGGGGTTCGGGCTGACCTATTGGCAGCAAGGTGAGGCGGGATGGGAGCGCGCGAGGTAAAAATTTAACCCATCGTCACGGCGTGCCGGTATTCTTGACACAGAACAGGGGGATAGGTAGCAACCGGCGAAGTTCAGCGGGGTGAACCGCTGAAAACAGGTGTTATGGACGACGGTCGGGATCAACAGGACTTTGAGCGGCGGCTCGCGGCGGCGCGGGCGGCGGCGGAAGGTTCGGGGCGGCACAAGCGGGCGCGGTCCGAGGCGGGTGCGGCCAGCCGGGCTATTAATCTTGCCATGCGTCTGGGGGTTGAACTGGTGGCCGCCATGGTCATCGCGGTGGTCGTCGGGTGGGGGCTGGACAGGCTGTTCCATACCACACCATGGCTGATGATTTTGATGGTCCCGGTGGGGATGGCGGCGGGGTTGCGTAACCTGGTCCGCGCGACCGGAACGGGTAGCGGGACGGATAAACATGGGGCTTAACCGCCCCGAAACGAAAGAGTGGCGGGAATATTAAGATATGGCGGGCCCATCGATCGACGCGCTTGGACAATTCCGCCTGACCACGGGCCTGGGGCCGCTTGGCCGTGCCGTGGATTTCACCAATTCAAACGAGGCGATGCTGGCGAGCGCCGCGATCATCGTGATCTTATTCGCGCTGGGGTTGAGCCGGGGCGCACTGGTGCCAGGGCGGGTGCAGGCGCTGGTCGAGATTTTGTATGAGTTCGTGCGCAACATGTGCGTGGATACCATCGGTGAGGAAGGAAAGCGGTATTTCCCGCTGGTGTTCACGCTGTTCAGTTTCATTCTGCTCGGCAATCTGCTCGGGCTGTTTCCGTATTTTTTCGCGTTCACCAGCCATATTGCCGTCACGTTGTCGCTGGCGCTGTTTGTATTCGCGTTCTCAACCGGGATTGGATTCTACACGCATGGCTTCCGGTTTTTGAAGTTCTTTGTGCCCGCCGGCGTGCCGGTGTGGCTGCTGCCCTTGTTGGTGCCGATTGAGATCATCTCGTATCTCTCGCGCCCGGTGTCGCTCTCGGTCCGGTTGTTCGCGAACATGACGGCGGGCCACGTGATGTGGGAGGTGTTCGCCGGGTTCATGCTGTTGCTGACCGCAAGTTTCGGGGTGTTCGGGGCTGTGACCTCGGTGGTGCCGCTCGGGTTGAACGTGGCGCTCGTGGCGCTCGAATTACTGGTGGCGGGGTTGCAGGCCTATGTGTTCGCCATTCTCACCTGTTTGTATCTGCACGACGCCGTGCACATGCATTGACGATTTTCGGTTTGATCACTGAAACGCTCACACTTAACGCTCACACTTTAGAATAAGGAAGTTTTATATGGACCCCCAATCAGCCGCTCTGCTTGCCAAGGATATCGGTGCGGGCCTCGCCACCATCGGGGTTGCGGGTGCCGGTGTCGGCATTGGCAATCTGTTCGGCGCGTTTGTCTCCTCCGTGGGGCGTAACCCAGCGGCGCGCGATACCATGTTTCGCGATGTGCTGCTGGGCTTTGCCTTGACCGAGGCCGTGGCGCTGTACGCGCTGGTCATCGCGCTGGTGATTTTGTTCACCTGATGCAACGGATCCTCGCCACCGCGTTTCTACTCAGCCTTGTGCCCGCCGCCGTAATGGCGGAGGGCACAATGCCGCAGATGGATTTCCATAACCCGCTCACCTTAAGTCAGGTTGAGTGGATGGTGGTGATTCTGCTGCTGCTTTACGGGGTGCTGGCAGGCTGGGCGTTGCCGGGGATGGGAAAAGTGCTGGCGGTGCGGGCGGATGTGATCGCCCGTGATCTGGCGGCAGCACAGGCAGCCAAGGCCCTGGCGGATCAGGCGGTGCGGACCCTGAAGGCCGAAATGAACGCGGCGCGCGCGCAGGCGTCACGGTTCGCGTCCGCGCGCTCCCTTGTCTGTCTGGCAGGCACCTGTCTGATGGGCGATGTCATCGGGCCGAACTGCAACCGTTCGATCCGGCCCGAATCCAGGCGCGAGACGGCAAGCCATTCATCGTGGTGCCGATGGTGCGGCCTGTCCGACATGCTGCCG
>JAQNCU010000448.1 GCA_029077775.1 Acidocella sp.
AGCGCGGGCGGAATGAGGTTGAGGACGCGCCCTTCCTGGCGGTGGAGATGGAATGGAGCGGCAGCGGCAGGGAGCAGGTTCTGTGTTTCCGTACAAATGTGGACCAATGCGTGACCGCCGGGCCTGAGCACCCCATCCGTATTTCTCACGATTTGCTGAGTTGCGAGCCAACGCCCTATCTTCATATTCGTGATGGCAAAGGCAGATTCCCGATTGAGGCGCGGATTAACCGCGCAACCTATTACGAGCTGGTGGCGTTGGCCGAGCCTGGGGTTGTGCACGGCCGTAAGATGCTGGGGGTGTGGAGCGGGGGCGTGTTCTTCCCGCTGGGCGACATGCCGAATTGCCGGGACGCCGATTGCACGTGAGCCGGGTGGTGCCGCGTGAGGAGCGAGGTGCTGCGGGCGGCTTTTCCGGTGGGAGATGCTTTTAAAAATCTGCAGGTGGGGCGGCTGCGCGCGGCAGCGGTGCTGGTGGCGCTGGAGCCAGGAAAAGGCGTGTGGCTGACCCGGCGCAGCACGCGTATGGCAGCGCATCCTGGGCAGGTTTCCTTTCCCGGCGGCAAGATTGAGCCGCATGATGCCTCGCCCGAAGCCGCTGCCTTGCGCGAGGCGCGCGAGGAGGTGGGGTTGGACCCCGCAAGGGTCGAGATTCTGGGGCGGATGGATGATTATGTGACCGGCACGGGGTTTCATATCGCCCCGGTGGTGGCGTTGGTGCCCGCGAACGTGCCCTTATTGCCCGCGACCGAGGAGGTTGAGGAGCTGTTCGCGCTGCCGTTCTCTGTATTGTTGAACCCTGAATACCCGGTCAGCCGGAAGGCGTGCGGCCAGGTTGGCCTGCGGCAGTTCTGGGTGTGGCCGCATGAGGACCATGTGATCTGGGGTGCGACGGCGGAGATTTTGCACCGGCTGGCGCTGCGGTTGAGGGGGGTTGCGTGATCGAATTGCCAGGCATGGAGAGGGTGTGGGCAGCGTTGCCGGAGGCGCGGATGGTGGGTGGCGCGGTGCGCGACATGCTGGCCGGGCGCCAAGTGGCGGATGTGGATTTTGCCTCGCCCTTGAAGCCGGAAGCGGTGATGGCGCGGGCGCAGGAGGCTGGGTTGAAGGCGGTGCCGACCGGCGTTGAGCATGGAACGGTGACGTTGGTGGCGGCGGGGCGTGGGTTTGAGGTGACGACGCTGCGCCGCGATATCGAGACCGACGGGCGACATGCGGTTGTGGAATTCACCGATGACTGGCGCGAGGATGCGGCGCGGCGAGATTTCACCATGAATGCGATGAGCTGCACCAGGGATGGTGAGGTTTTTGATTATTTCAGCGGGCGGGAGGATTTGGCCGCCGGAATTATACGGTTCGTGGGCAAGGCGGCCGAGCGGATTGCCGAGGATTATTTAAGGATTTTGCGGTTCTTCCGGTTTTTTGCGCGGTATGGCCGGGCCGGGCCGGATGCGGACGCGGTGGCGGCGATTGCGGCGGGGCGTGAGGGGCTGCGGCAGCTTTCCGTGGAGCGGGTGTGGGCCGAGGTGAAGAAGATTTTGGCCGCCCCTGCCCCGTTGGAAGCCGTGGAATTGATGCGGGAAACCGGTGTGCTGGAGATTGTGCTGCCGGGGGCAAAAGTTGAGCGGTTGGCGGCGCTGCTGGAGCGCGCCGCACCAGGGGATGCGTTGCTGCGGGTGGCGGCGCTGACGGACGAGGATTTTGCGGCGCGGTTGCGGTTGAGCGGGGTTGAGGCGGAGATGCTGGCGGGGTGGCGCGGGGATTTGGCGCTGCGGCCGGAGGATGATGACACGGCGTTGCGCCGGGCGTTGGCGGATGTGCCGCGCGAGGTATTGGTTGGGCGGGTTTGGCTGTGGGGCGGCGATGGGGCTGATTGGGCCGGGCTGCGCGAGCGGTTGGTGGTGATGGAGCGGCCGGTGTTTGCCTTGCAGGGGCGGGATTTGGTGGCGCTGGGTATTCCGCCAGGGGTGCGGATGGGCGAGATTCTGGCCCAGCTGCGGCGTTGGTGGATGGAGGGCGGGTGCGTGGCGGATAGAGCCGCCTGTTTGGAGGCGGCGCGGATTGTTGCGGCGCGCTAGAGCCGGATGATTTTAGATCGAATCACGAAGTAATCCGATCTAAAATCTGAATCCATCGCTCTCTAAACCGCGATGCGGACGCCGAGTTCGACCACGCGGTCTGACGGGATGCGGAAGAATTCCGTGGCGGTGATGGCGTTGCGGGACATGAACAGGAACAGCCAGCGGCGGATGAAGCGCAGCTTGGGAACCGAGGCGGGCACCACGGTTTCGCGGCCGAGGAAATAGCTTGTCTGCATCGGCTTGAAGTCGATGCCCTGGCTGTTGAGGCTTTCCAGCGCGCGGGGGACGTTCGGGCTTTCCATGAAGCCGTAATAGAGC
>JAQNCU010000057.1 GCA_029077775.1 Acidocella sp.
TGACCATGGCGAGGATACGTCTGCTCTTGGATCGCCTTCCGAGGCTGGTTATGCCGGGTTGGGGCTTTACAGTCCGGGGGAATATGCGACCCTCGGCCACCAGATGCCTGTTTTATGAACACTGGAACACGTGGCTCAGCGCCGATACGGTGCTCCAGAAGAAATAGAGTAGAACCAAATGAAAACCTTACAGTCGGGTGGTTTGCAGGACCCCAATGAGGCCCTTTGGCATGACCTCTTGCACGCGCTTCAGCATGACGATGGAGCCGCCGCCAAGGAACACCTACAGGCCGGATTCCCGATCTACTACGCCGAGGATGACACCCCGGCGGGCTTGCTCATCAAAGAGCATCCGAGCGGACGGCGCGAACTAGTGCGCTTTGACGAAGCTGGAGATGAAGTCATCCGGGCGCTATGAGCCGCCCCGGAGTTTGGACGTTTGCCTGGCCGAACGGCACCGGAATTGTACTGTGCAATCCAAATGATTGTTCGTGGTTTCACACACGGCCATTTCAGGGGTAAAATCCTCCTATAAGCCGACTTGATGGCGCCCATCATATTGATTTTATTCGATAATTCTTCAGACTTTGATGGCCGTGTGTGAAACCACGAATCTGCGTGTTTGATACCACGAACCACCGTGTGTGAAGCCACGAAGGGTATGATCGGCATGCCAAGCGGTGTGGCGCTGCAATGAGGGCTACCGCCCTTAGCCGCAATCCTCTTTTCTTCGTGCTTTGTGCTAGATTTCCCAATCCCGTCCTCGCCTTCCGAGCATTCTTTTCTGTTCCTTTAGTTGCCGTTCGTCACGGTCGCTGCCGGGGTCGATCAACCGACTGACGCCGGTGGTTTCAGGAATCGGTTTTGCAGCAGTCCGTGACCTCTCATGCGCCATAGCTTGTCTAGCGATTTCAAGGGTCGGATCGCTGAACCTGACGTTGATCCCGTGCATACCGGCTAGCCGGGCAACGTCCTGCCGGAATTGGTCGGAACCCTGCACGTCGAGCGGCTGGCCCTCGAACCTCTCGGCGGCCAGCGACAACGCGACCAGCGCCGCTCCGGCGGTCGCCTTCTCGGCTTTGACGTGGCTTGTGCGGTCCAGCACAAGGCCGCCGTCCGCCGTCCGGTAGGCCATCGTGCCGTCATGCTGTGCCTGCGGCCTCAAGCTTTCCATGATGCGCGTCTTAGCCTTCTCGGCCCGCTCGGCGGTCAGGAGCTCGCCGCGCATCCGCTCCGCCCGTTCCTCGCGGGCGCGCAGCACGTCCAGCGCGTCGACTCCGCCGCGCTCGGCGCGCTGCATCAGCCATTGATTCCAAGTTGGCAGGGTGGTCGCTTTGTAGAGATTGGCGGTCGCCGCCTCGGCGTTCGCCTTCGCCGCGTTGCGCGCCGCTGCAACCTGCGTTCGCGTCGTTGCATTGATGGCGGCTCGCACCGGCCCGCGCGGTCCTACCTTCTGGATCATGCGTTGCGTGGCGGACCATCGCTTGATGCGTTCCATCTCTGACGCGCGCTCGGTCCGGATCGCCGCCATACCGGCTTTGCGGCTGGCAATCGCGGCTTGCCGTTGTCGCTGATACTCGGAGAACAGCGCGGCGCTCGATGGATGCGCCTGTCGGGGGCGAGGCGCATAGCCCCGAGAACCTGGCTCCCGCTGCTGCCGCTCGCCGGGGCCGCGCTCGAACGGCCCCAGCCGGTCGGTGAGGGCCTTTAAGGACAGGTCGCGCCCGCACTCGCTGGCCTTGCACCATAAGCCTAAGCCGGGGTCGCCGATGACAAGGCCCGCGCCGCGCGGTTTGATCTGTAGGCCGTGCTCGGCGAGGGCCGCGTGAAGCTCCTTCCATGTCGCGGCCTGGCGCATGTCCGGGGCCACGTCGCGGGCCACGTAGCCGGTCAGGCTCTCGATGCCCGCTTGTGCCTCCATGTCGGCGGCCGCGCCGCTTATTCCTGCTCCATCGCGGCCAGCGCCATTTTCCGCCCGTCGCATGCCGTCAACGTGTTGGGTTCCGCCTTGGTCCACATAATGACGTGCATTACCTGGCAGCAGCATCGAATAGCTTCTGAGGCCGTGCACCACACCGTTGCTGGTCAGCTTTCGCAGATCGTCGTAGGACGCGGCCTCTGGTCCTTCGGCAAGTGCTCGAGCGTAGGCCTCTCGTAGGAAGGCCCTAAATCGACTGTCATGCTTTCGCTCGGGGTTGAGGCGGATTCGGTTTCGTCGGTCATAAGCTCGCTCTCCTGTTAAACCGTGGCCGTCATGCTCAAGGCCGAATTTTTTTTCGAGCCGTTCGCACGTCTCCATGAGCCGTTGCTTGTCATAAAACGGCTCGATGTTTTGCAGTCCGGTGGGGTGAACTTTGTTGATGGCGACGTGCACATGCAGGTTATCGGTGTCGATATGCACCGCACTAATGCGTTGATGGTCGGTATAGCCAAGGACTTCGCAAAGCTCGTCCTCGATTTTGTGCAAAACCCCCAAGGACGGGTTTTCACCGTGCCGGAAGGAATAGACCAAGTGATAGGTCTTATCTGCCTTCGATCTGGAGTTTTTTAACTGCGTGGCCTGAATTAGCGTCGTGGCATCGCCGGGGTCGTCCGTGCCGCAATTTGTTACCCGATACCCGGCAACCTTCTCGCCCTGCGTTGTGGCGGTTCTGGTCGCCAGAACGTAATCGGCGGTGCGTGCCCAGCTTTGAGGGTCAACCTCGCCCTCTGCCGCCACCATGTAGCGGACAAGCCGGGCCGCATTCGAAGTCGCCGCCCGGCGCGCAATCCGTTTGGCGATCATTTCACGGCCCGCCGCATGATGCCCGAAAGCTTGGCCTGCAAGTCGCGAAAATCGGTCATTATCCGATCTACCTCGAACCGCCGGGCACCTTGTCCCGGCTTCTCGGTCAGCCAGAGCTTCAGCAGTCCGGCCACCCGGCCAAGGTCGCCATTCACGCGCACAAGGTCGCCGACTGCCTCAAGGTCATAGACCGACTTGATCCGATGATTGAGGCCCGCCGCTCGCATGTAAGCGGACAGGGGCAGGCCCGCCCGGTCGGCCCGGTCGGCGATCTCGGCCCGTTCCTCCGGCGTCACCCATACCTTGATCGGCGTGCCCCGTGACCGCGTGTTCTTCCTTTTGGTGTCGTCGTTCATTCGCGCTCGCGCCCTCCTTTCGTGTCTGTCGCGGCAGCGACGGTGAGCCTCGCAGAGCAGGATTCCGTCGAGCCGAAGGCGAGTAAGGCAGGTGGTGGGGGGCTATGCGGCGAAGCCGTGTAGGCCCACAACACACATCCTGCCATCCTACTTTGACGCAATTGTAGGCAACTGCAAACCTACGGGCGGCAAAAATATTTTTTTTGAGAAATAGTTGCCTTAAGTTGCTTTGAATTGCCCTAAGTTGCATTGAGTTGCGCTAAGTTGCCTAGACTTGCCTTAAATTGCGCTATTTTCAGGATATGTCGACGGGCTCTGCTTATTCCGGAATTTTAGGCTCCTTGAAAACACCCCGGATTGGTCGATAATTCTTGTTATCGATGACACCAAAACGAGGATTACTTGATGGCTCGAAAGACCCTCAACGCTCGGCGGATCGAAGCACAAATAGAGCTTGAGGAAGCTCAGGCAAGACTCACCAAACTTCAGAATGAGGCTGCCGCCCGGATTGGCCGGATAGCTATCAAAACAGGGTTGGCCGACCGCGGCCTATCCGATGATGAAATCAAATCGGAATTTGAAAAGATCGCCTCAAGGAGAGAGCAAGGAGAAAAATCATGAGCGTGCGGCGTAAATTGTCAGTTTTGCGAGATAGTTTTTCTCACATGCAGCGGGAATTGAGCAAAGGCCACGTTGACCTTGCCCAGCATATTGCCGCCTCAATCGAGCATGAAATTGAAGATTGGTATTTAGACAGTCTTCGCATCCATCACAATGATCGCCATAAATACAGATTGCCTAATGCACACTGCCCTTCTTTTTTGCCCCAACAGGAGGCCGCGAAATGACCTACCACGCGGGTAAGTCCGTGCGCCGCTTGGCGTTGGTTCTGGCTTTTGGTGCCGCCTCTACGTTGGGGCCACGTCCAGCGTCTGCCTTCGTCGTTTACTGCACAAACTGCTCAACCGTCTTTTCGCAGGTCATGCAGTATGCCCAACAAGTCGAGACGGCGGCCAACACGGCGCAGCAACTCGAAACGCAGATTCAGCAATATCAGAACATGCTTTTGCAGGGGCTTTCCCTGCCCACAAGCGCGTTTCAGCAGCTAACCAGCAACTTTTCCCAAATCCAGAGCCTCTACAACCAAAGCACGGCACTGGCTGGGAATTTGTCGAATTTCGATAGCAAGTTTCAGTCAAAGTTTCCGGGATACAGCACCTACCTGAACAAGATCGGCACGAATCCCAGCTACGTGCAGAGCTTCTATAGCCAGTGGACGCAAAACGGGCTGGACTCCACCAAAACCGCGATGGCCGTTGCCGGTGACAACGTGAACCAGATTCCGACGGAAGATCAAACGCTTGCCTCGCTGGTCAATCAATCGCAGTCCGCGCAAGGGCGATTGCAGGCCATTCAGGCCGGAAACCAGATTGCCGCGCAACAGGTCCAGCAAATGCAAAAGCTGCGCGAGATGATGAACGCGCAGATTCAGAACGAAAGCATGTATTACGCGCAGAACATCCAACGCCAAGCGGTAGATAACGCATTCACGCAAACTTACCAAAGCGGTGTCGTCGCAGATGACACCCCTCAATCGTTCTAGGGATGTCACTATGGTTACGATCTCGAAGTATGTAATAGCGCTTCTCTGCCTTGTGTTTTTTGCTGCGGGAGTAGCTGCCACGTCCTTCGTGGAACACAATCGTTCACGTCAGCCATGCTCGTCATCCGCCGCCAAACAATTCCAAAAAGGGGTTGTTGCACCCGATAAGCCACAGAGCTTTTGAGGATATTCCGCCATGAATACCCGAAAGATATTTGCACCAAAGTACGTTTTTCCGGTCCTTGCCGTAGCATGTACGCTGCTGGCTGCTCCCGATGCTTTTGCGCAAACTGTAACCCATTCCGGCGCTCAATTTGACGGCTTGTTGAAATTGATTCAGCAGAATTCGGCCCTTTGGAATGGCCGCCTTCTTGGTTATGCTGAAAAGCTGTTTTGGTCGCTGGCCACGATACAGCTTGTCATGACGTTCATGCCCTTAGCGATCCGGCAGGCTGATATAGGTGAAATCGTTCACGAGCTCATCAAATACTCGCTTGTGATTGGTTTCTTTTATGAAATTCTCACACGATCAACCTATTGGGCTAGCGCAGTTGTTCAGTCATTTCGAGACGCGGGTGGTATCGCAATCGGTCAATCGTCGGCCTTGCAGCCGAGCGACGTGTTCATGTTGGCGGTTAAATTCGCCAATACCATAGGCAACGTAAGCACGCTGAATCCGCTGGTCGGCGTTTCAATCGGTCTGGCAAGCATATGCGTCCTTCTTTGCTTTGCTTTCATCGCAGCATTTATGGCTGTGACCCTCATAGAGTCTTACATCGTTGTCAATGCATCGGTTCTTCTTCTGGGTTTTGGTGGAAGTCAGTGGACCCGCGAATACGCTATGGCAATGCCCCGCTATGCAGTGGCAGTTGGGGCAAAGCTCTTTGTGCTGACGCTGCTTGTTGGATTGATCTCCCAATCCGCGACCGCTTGGGAAAAAGCCTATACGCACACTGATAACGCTTCGATGTGGACGATGGTGGGTTTGGCCTTCACGTGCGCCTACCTCACCAAGACTATTCCCGATCTTATTCAGGGGCTGATTTCCGGAATCTCCGTTGGTGGCGGCGGCACAATTGGCGGTATGGCTGCGGGCGCGGCTGCCGGAGCGGCCATTGCCACGGGTGGCGTCGGTGGCATCGCCGCCGGGGCGGCCAACTTCGCAGGCGGGGCCGCTGGCTCGGCGGGGGGATCTGCGGCGGGCGGCGGTCTCGCGGGCCTGATTGATTCCGCCGTCATGGGCGGCACCAAGGCTGCCGGGGTGATGGGTGGCGGGTCCAGTGGGCCAAGCGCCGCAAGCACGATCTCGCCGCGCGTGGGCGGGGCGGCAAGTGCCGCCAAGCTAATGAACGGCACGGCCAGCACCGGGGCATCGTCGCCGGTTGGCCGGGCCTCGACCGGGGGCGGCGGTCAGGCCAGCGCATCAACCCCGGCGCAAAACGGCTCCGCAGGCCCGGCTTCGAGCACGTCTGGCGGCGAGGGCGGGGACGGGGACGGGGCGGCCAGTGGCTCCGGCGGGCCGGAAACGGCCTCCACGGCCCCCAGCGGGGCCGCTGGTGGCGCACCTGCCAGCGGCTCCGATCTACAGCCAGGTCAAACGGCCTCGTCATCCTCGCGCGGTATGACGCCGGGGCGCGCTACACATATCGGCTTGGCAGGGGCTGTACGGACGGCGGGCGTTCTTGCCTCGATCTCCGTTCCGGGCATGGAGGGTGCGCATGGCATTTCTGTCGGCACCCCGCCGACAGCACCCTCGGAGGCCGCGAAAGACACCTTGCCTAGTGGCCCGGGCAATGAAAACGTGATCCAACCAGCCAAGGACAAGCCATGACTAATCTTCTTCAGTATCTGCAAACCATGTTTGTTTTTACGGTTCTCTGCACCGCCTTTGTATTCGGGGCCTACTGGTTGTGCCAGCGGCTGCGCGCGCGGGGTCACGGCCCGAAGCTGGACGCCGTTGCCGGGTGGCATGACCGCATGTCCTACAAAGGTGCGCTTCATTCGTTGGAGGCGTTGCGGGCGTTACACAACTTGCCGTTCTACGGCTCACGACAACAGCGCGAAACCATCGACATGATGATTGTGAGGATTCAGCAGCGTTCCGGCACTGAACGGTAACATCCCCCCAAGAAAGCCACGAAAAGCCCGCTCAGCGGGCTTTTCTTTTGCCGGCACCTTCTTCGCCCCCAAAGCCGCCCCTGAGCCCCTCTGTGGCGTTTAGGTGGCTCTATTGTCCCAATCCCTTTCATTTTGGTGCCTTTCAAACTGAGGCCGAAGGCCGATCCGCGAGCGATGGGCTGCGCCTTCAAGGCGCAGCGCTTCGCGCGCATTATGGATTTTCTATGGAAAATCATGGATCAGCTTTCCAAACAGCCCGCAAAGCCATGCTCCGCCTAGCTTTTCCGGATCGGGCCGGGGAAAGTTACCGTGGGGGTTGGGGAAAGATACCGTGGGGGTCGGGGAGAGTTACCGTGGGGGGGAGGCCGCCTAATTTCCCATTTCCCCTTGGCGTACTCATCCACTTTCCATCCTACGGCGGTAAGCTCGGCCAGCGCCCTGCGGGCCGTCTGACGACGTTTCTTCATGGCCTCGGTGCTGGCGTCATCAGGCCAGACGTAACTGCAAAGCGTGTCCAGTTCCACACGCCGGGCCTTGCCAGGGTCGATCCAACCGCAAAGGCGTTGGTGAATAAGGCGGGCTGGGTCGGTCTGCAACGCCCGAACTTCGTCCATATTGATGCGGACGTGCTGCCTACCACCCATGACGGCTTGGGCAATTAATGGGTTCAGAGCCACGTACAGTTTGCCGTCCTGCTCATCACTGACATACTCGGATAGCAAGCGAAAACCCTGACGTTTTTTGCCGTTCTGGGCGATAATGGAAACCTTCCAGAGCCGTTCGATGCAGTCGCGCACAGGCTTGGTGTCGTCGATGTTGGCATAACCAATTTCACGGCTCAACGCCCGATAGCTGCCTTTAACCACCATTGCATTCTGTTGGACAGCTTCCCACTTGGGTTCAAGGAGTAGCCGAAGCTGTTGGCCGTCTCCGGTCCGAGGCTCGGGTGACAAAACAAGACCAGATGGACCAGCCATTGCCACCAGTCCTTGCAAAATGCGCAAATCGTCCGCGCCCAGCGGCTCTGGCCCGCTGAACTCAATGCGCTTACCATCGCCGTAGTCATACACAACGTCCAGCTTTCCGCGCTTGCGCTCACCACGCTTAAGACTGCGGAACAATCCGGGCGCTAGACAATGACCGGGGTCATGGCGTGCATGGGTCAGTTCATGCGCACCCACGCCACACCTTCTTGTTACTCTCTTGCCTGGCTTCCACAAGCTCAACGGGCAACAGCACGCCGCCGCCCTGTCGCGAATACCAGCGATCAAGCGGCGTAGCGTCATAGTTCTGCTTGGAAACCCCGAACCGTACAAAATGGCCGCGGCGGTCATTGCCTATAGGCTGTCGGTCATAGGGGTGGTCGCTCAGACATTCGGCCTCTTTCTCGGTCATTTTTGCGACGAAACCGCACCACCGGGCATTGTCGATCAGAGCGGATGCGCCCCGTGCTGCCTGTTGTTGGTCGGTTTGAAATTCTCGGGCGCTCCCTTTGCTGACGTGATGCAAGTACAGGATTGATGCTCCGGTGCTGGCAGCGACGTGTTCCAGTGTGCCGACAAGTCGGGCCATATCACCGTTGCTGTTCTCGTCTAAACAGTGGATGCGGCTTAGAGTGTCCAGCACGATCAGCCGGGCATCGCCGCAGAATTCGATGACGCGGGCAAGGTGCCGATTGTCCATTACGTTCATGCGCTGCCCCATGATCGGCTCAAGCGTCAGGTTTTCCGTAATGGCTTCACGCGCCTGCTGGTTCAGGTGCTTGCCGATGGCATGAATCCGACACATGAGCGCAGGCGGCGGGTCTTCTCCGGCCAGATAGACCACGCGGCCAGTATGCGCAGGGGTGAGCCCCACGAGATCGCCTCCGGCAACGCTGCACGCGATGGACATTGCCGCTTCCAATGCCCAAAAGCTCTTACCCGTGGCTCCGGGAGCTACAAGCGCTCCGACTGTTCCTGCGAGAAAGCCGGGCCATATGAAGTCCAGTACGGGCGGCTCGTTCTCGAACGCCGCCCGTAAGTCAATCGCCACGGTTCACGCCCTTGAGCCGGGGCAAAAGGCTTGAATGTTCGACGACTTACGGGCTTCAATCCAGTCCTCAATCTCGGCCAAATCCCAAGCAACATTTCGGCTGGTGAGCACGATCCGGCGAGGAAATTCCCCCCGTTGCTCCATGTTGAAAATCGTGCGCTCAGCCAACGGGATCATTGCATGAAGCTGGCGGCGGTTGATGAGAGTTCTGTTCGTCGGTACGTGCATACTTTGGCCTCCTTCAGCATTTGCGAACATGTGCTTGATGGTGCCCTGCGATGCCGATTGCATCGACCGATTAATTGGCTAAAATGGTTGACATGAAGAATTTTCCCGTCATCCGAATCTGGGAGGGGTGTGATCCAACTGTCGCGGAAGCCATCAGGCAGTTTCAGGATCGCTGGCGACCGTACTCCGCAGCCTCGCGGGGCAAGCGCATCGACCGTCTGATACAGGAACTCATTGATCCTGCTGTTGCCAGATACGCGGCATCGCTTCCACAACGGTATTTGAGCTACATTCCCGGCGCTGGCGGCGTCGTGACCCTCAGTGACACCGTTCGCTTAGTAGGACTTAATTCTATGGTTCGCCTGCAACGCCAGTTGCTGCGAGCGTTCGTCTCAACACAGGCCGAAGAAGCCACGAGAGATCAACGATTTGTCGCGACACTCGAAACATTGTTGGACTTGATTCGAGCGTGTGCCCGCAAGCCGCCCTTGAAGGCCAAAGTACGCGACACGCGCTTGAACGGCAGGCGCGCGCAAGAATTCTGCCGCCTTTGTGGCGCACCCGTTGAACTGACTGCTTTTGCAGTTGGGAACGACAACACCAAGCGAGATGATCCGGGTGATGTGTTGCGCCTAAGCAGTGTGTACTGCACAGACCATCGCCCCCAATTGCCGAACGGCGAATGGAATCCTGCTTATCGAAAGGCAAAACGGGCACTCGCGCAATTCGACATGGAGTTAGCCAGACTCACCAAACAATCGGGGAACTGGAAAAAAGTCGAAGCGCAGTCTGGCGATCCGCTAGTTGATAGCTACATCTATCACTATGTTCGCAAACACTATCTCCGACCCGGAGATGAAGCAGAGCTTCGGGACCATGCGCGAAGCATGGCAGACGGAAAGCTGTCGGATCGCAAAAAGCAAATGGTCATGCTGGAACGATACGGCGTTAGCCAATCGGACGCCGCACGAAGGCTGGGCGTCGAGCGCCAAGCCGTATCCAAGGCTCTGGCCGCGCTCCCATCCGAATTCCGACAACTGCCCAACCTCTTCGGTTTCCCTGCCTATTTTTTGGCGTCAACCAAAGTGGTCAATTAGATCGATCACTCCCCTGTCCGTGGCCGCTTCGTCCACTCGTCGATCATATCTGCCCAGTCTTGAAGCATTGCGGTGCGTTGCTCGCGGTACTCGGCCTTGTTATAGACAGCCCTCACGCCCCGCTGCTCGTGTGCAAGACACTTCTCGATCCAGTCGGTGTTGTAGCCTGCTTCGTGCAGCAACGTGCTGGCCGTTCGCCGCAGGTCATGAGGTCCGAATTTAGCGAGGGGCTTTCCCTCCTTTTGCGCAAGCCGGAACGTCAGCGTCAGCACTTGGTTGAGCGTGGCGCTGCTCATAGGCAAGTCTGAATCGTACCGTGACGGCAGCACGTACTCCGAACCGCCCGCGAAGGTTTTCAGGGCAATGAAAATATCCAGCGCCTGCCTCGACAGAAACACCAGATGCGGGTTGCGTCGCTTCATTCGCTCCTTTGGAATCGTCCAAAGGGCGTCGCTGAAATTGATCTCGCTCCACGTCGCGTTGGTCAACTCGCTCTTGCGAACCATTGTGAGCAACAGAAGCTTGGCCGCTGCTCTGATAGATGGTGTCGTGCCGATGCGTTCCATGTACTGGTACATCAGGCCGATTTCGTCGGGCGTCAGCGCCCGGTCGCGCGGCTCGAATTTGGCGATGCTTGTCGGGCGCACCAGTTCTGCCGGGTTCTCGACCTTCTGGCCGCGCTCGATGGCCCATCGATAGACCTGAAATACCACCTCGCGGGCGTGCACAGCCGTTGCGGGGGCACCCCGCTCCACGATGGCATCGGTCAGCGCGCGCAAGTCCTCGTGGGTGATCTCGGCCAGCTTTTGGTTGCCGAATTTCGGCTTCAGTTCGCGCTCGAACACTAAGCGGCGCATGTCGCGGGTTGAGTCGGCCATCTGGTAGCCGCGCAGCCACTTTTCCGCCCAAGCGCCAAACGTCTCCGCATCCTTGATGCGGACCTTGTCCCGCGCCTTCTCCTTCGCTGGCGACTTCCCGGCGGCGATCATCTTCTTGGCTTCGTTTAGCCGTTCACGGGCTTCCGCGAGGGTGATGCCGCCAACGCCGTAGCGGCCAAAGGTGACTGTCTCTTGCCTGCCGTGGATCGCGTAGTTGTAGCGGAATGAGATCGACCCGGCAGGCGTGACGGCCACGTAGAGGCCGTCGCGGTCATTCACCTTGTAGAGCTTATCCTGCGGCTTGAGATTGCGCAGCTTGGTATCGGTCAGCACGACTTGCCCCCTTATTCAGCCTCAAATACCATGATTTCACCACCCGTCATTTTGTCGATAAAACTCAATAAAATCAGCTTGTTGTGTTGTTTTGATACCATGAGCGTCTGCTTCGGCCTTCATGGTATCAATGTCATTCCATGGCATTCAAAGCCATTGATACCATCGATTGTGCCATAAAAAAACAGTGCTTGGCGCTGCCAAAGGGTGCCAGACGATGCAAGGGGAAGACACAAAAAAACCCCTTTTTACAGGGGTTTATAGTTGATTTTGTGCCAGTTGGTGCCAGCCTATGCCAGACGCGGAATCATTCCCATTCAATTGTGCCGGGGGGTTTGCTGGTGATGTCGTATGTTACGCGGTTGATGCCGCGCACTTCATTGACG